>OMQN01000055.1 GCA_900313235.1 uncultured Prevotellaceae bacterium
CAGACGGCGCGAGAGTCCGCGTACATTGGTATAGCCGTCCTGAAACTGCCCCAGACCATAGAGGTATTCATCCTTGGGCGACACAAAGGTCATCGTGGCCTGTTCACCCTCCATGTCGTGGCGCGTGGCGGTAAAGACAACACGTCCCTGTTTATCCTTGACCTGCAACAACTGGCGTTTCTTGTCTATCTTTACACTGATGTCGTGCTGTGCCACCTCATCCTGGCGCACATAGCTCCAGTCGGGCAGTTGCTCGGGCAGTTTGCCACCCTCGTCATACTGGATGCGTACGGCATTACGTGCCACATACTTCACCGTCAGTTGTCCCTGTCCAAAGGGCACTGTCTCAGCCCACGAAAACTGCACTGCCACCATAGCTAGTGCAGAAAATAATAGTCTTTTCATATTGCAATAAGTTAGTTTCTGGTGCAAAAGTACTAAATATTCCCCTTTTTTAGCATGCAATTCGTAAAAAAACGATTTTTTTTTAGGAATGGAGTGGCGTATTCTCTTTTTTTTACTATATTTGCACCATGTAACTAGATGCCTATGATACCAAACGACAATATTAGAACACGAGAGCGGGAGGCCGTCAAGAACGCTACCGTTTCACAAGCCAAGTCTTCCGATAGCGTGGGCGAAGGTCAATGCCCCCACTGTGGGGCTATTGTTTCTGCCGACTACGAGATTTGTCCGAAGTGCGGATGGAAAGTAGTGAACTATTGTACCTTCTGTGGAGCACCCATGAGTCCTAATGACATGGACTGTCCGGAGTGTGGCATGCCTGCCGATGGCGTGATGTGTCCCACCTGTAATGTCCGTAACTTCCGTCCGTTCTGTAAGCAGTGCGGTCAACCTCTGTCGCGTGCGGCAAGGATGGCGGTAGAGAAGGCAAAGAAAGACCCGAAGGTACAAGAAGCTGCCCGTCTGCTGAAACAGATTGCCAAGTTACAGGCAGAATTGGACGCTGCCAGTAGCGAGACTGAGGAAGAAGAACCTGCAGGACCTACTGAAGGCGAACTACGTCTGCATGCACTGATGGCCAAGGTTGGCTTTACGGCTGCTGAGAAGCCTAAAGTCGTCACTAAGAGTAAGAATAGTCGCAGTCGTGAGGCGATTCTTGCTGAATACCAGAAGGCCGTAGATGCTGCCAATCGCGTGATGGAAGAGATGCTGCCACCGGCAGGTAGTACGCCACAGGAACAGCGCAACTATTATACCGCCCGTAAGGTGGCCATGATGGAACTCATCGAGGAGACCTTCTATGGCATCAACCCTAGAGACACCATGGGTTGGAAATGCTACCATTGTCAGATTATCCACGACAACCCGTCGCAGTGCGAATTCAAAGAATTAGGTGGTGAGTGGGTGAAATGTGAGAATTGGAAGATGTGGGATGTGGTAGATGCTGCCACTCCTGGTGCTGTATTAGTATCGAGATATTCAGAGAAAAAGGTATATAAATAAGTATCAGTTATGGACGAACAGAATAACATACAGAATTCTGTCGAAGAGCCACAGAAGACTGCTGTGGCTCCACAGAAAACCGCCGTTGCCCCTCAGAAGACGGCAGTAGCGCCACAAAAGACAGCCGTTGCTCCTCAAAAGACAGCGGTAGCTCCTCAGAAAACTGCCGTTGCTCCGCAAAAAACGGCTGTTGCCCCTGGTATGGGTGCCCCGCAGAAGACAGCCGTAGCTCCGGGTATGAGTTCGCAGCCGACTGCCGCTCCTCAGCCTGCCGACGAGAAGGAGATTACGGTAGGTGGCAAGACTTACCAAGTAGAGATACTCATCAGCAGTGGTACGGAAGGCGATGTTTTCATCGTCACTGACGGCCATCGCCGCTATGCCCTCAAGCGTTGTCACCCTGGTTTCCATACCAATATGGCTGTCATGCCTGCCCTGCAGAAACTGAATGGCAAGGGGTATATCGCTGATATCTACGACTGTGCTGCCGACTTCGAACTGCTGGAGTGTATTCCAGAGGGTAGTGCTGCTTCCGCCAACATCCGAGGCAACGCCCAAGCCATCTTGGCTATTGCTGTCAAGACAGCTATGGCCCTCGACCAGATGCATAAAGTAAACATCCTTCACAAGGATGTCAAGCCCGCCAACATCCTCATCAAAGATACCAATACGTGGGATTGCGTGCTGTGCGACTTCGGTATTGCTGACATCTTGAAAGCCGATGGTACCGTCAGCACCCCGCAGAACCGTACCATCATCTATGCGGCTCCTGAGATGTATGCCAAGGATAATATTATCTTCAACGAGGGAAATACCTACTCTGAGCTGACAGCCAAGGCCGACTACTATTCTCTCGGTATGACCATCTTGTCACTCTGGATGGGCGAGGGGGCCTTCTTGGCTAAGGAGCACGAGTTGGCCATGGATAAGAACAAGGGCCGCATCACCGTGCCTGAAGACATGCCCGACCCGCTGGCGAAGATCTGTCGCGGACTGCTCATCAAGAGTGTTGAGAAGCGCTGGGATTATGAGAAGATAGAGCGTCAACTTAATGGTGAGGATGTACCCGTCGACGAGGCCATTATCATTGAGGACTTGAATATCACGTTCAATGCTGCCAAGCATCTGGTGGCAAACAACCCCGAAGAGCTGGCCGCCTGCATGGAGGAAGACCCAGAATTGGGTACGAAATACCTCTACCGTGGACAGTTGGAGACGTGGCTGAAGCCCTATCCTGAGCTGGCCATCGAGATGCAGGAGATTGTTGAGAAGCGCTATCCCAAGAATCAGCAGATGGGTTACTATGCAGCCCTCTGTGCGCTGGATCCTGCCAAGCCCTTCAGTCTCACTGGTACTAACCGTGAGACAGGCGAGGAGATGTCGATAGATGCTGTTACGCTGAAAGACGTTAGCAACTTCTGCAACGAGGCCATCCTCAGCGCCAACTCCATGGATGATGTCTCAGCAGATATATTTAAGGAGTGGGTGCGCGCGCGTTATGCCTCTGTTGTCAAGGATTTCCCCAACCTCGACGATACCCACGAGCCAGCTGATGTCCACATGCTTCGCATACAGATGATCGACCCGCTGTCCGACATCAACCTGCGCAACGACCCGTCACACCCCGACTATGCCATGACGGGAGAGGCGATAGGTCGTTTCCTGAATAAGGTATACAACATCTACTGGAACATCTGCGAAGGTGACATCGACTCTGTAGAGCGTATATGGAACAAAGAGGAATATGCGCCGATGAATCATCAGATATCAGCAGCGACAGTGGTTGCTGTGGCTTCCTGTTTTGTCGCCAATGAGAGTCACTATATCACCAATTTCTTCAATACCAAGGGTAACCGTTTCAAGGAGCAGATGCGCTGGTACCTGTCAGCTACTGACATCGACGACGAAGACTATCAGAAGAAGGCTGGCCCTGGCGATGGCACCTTCTTCGCCCAACAGTCATGGATGAAGGTCATCAAAGGCTACGGTGCCACTCCTGAATACGATCTGGTAGAGTCTGGCAAGACCGTTACCACCCTTGACGAGTTGTTCCGTGAGAATAAGAAGACCTTGAAGATAGAGTATGAGGAACGTGGTTTGATGGGCTTCCTGGCAGTGAACCGCATGGAAGACCCCACTGCTGACCTGAAACCCAAGTTCGCCTATGAGGAGCTATTGCGCCAGTATGTGGAAGACCTTGCAAAGATTGACGACAAGATGGAACCCGTTACGCGCTTTCGTCAGGCTGTCAAGGAGGCCGAGAAACTGATCAGTGAGGGTAAGTCAAAGATTCACGGTCTAGTGGCTCGCAACATCACACAGTATGTGCTCAGCATAGTCTTTGCTGTGGTTCCTGCTGTGCTGCTGCTCGCCATGCTGCTGTTCTCCATCATTGAGAATCCTGTTGTTAACACCGACACCCTCGACATCTGGAAATATATCTGGGTCATTGGTCTTGTCATGGCTGCCGTTATCTATTCCAAGACAGAAGATGCAGGCTGTCTGCCAGCCATCATCGGTGGCGTCATACTGACAGTACTACTCGTCATAGCGGTGAAATTCCTCGGACAGTATATTCTGTATTTCTATGCCCTCATCACGCTGGCTACCCTGCTGTTCTTCGGATGGAAGACGCTCTTCTCGCCTAGTAAGTATGCCGAGCGAGCCCGTAAGTTCAGTAAGCCAGACTTCGAAGAGAAAGTGTTGGAACCCCTCTACTTTGCCTTTAGTGACGAGGATGAGTTTGACTCCTCACTGAATGCCGCCTTCAACGATGAAGAGATGGCCGGCTGGAAGGCCGACTTGAAGGTGCGCCGCTGGTTTATGATTATGTTCATCGGTGCCGTATGGTTCCTGTTGCTGTTCAGCATGCTTATTCCTAAGAGCGAGCGATTCAACAGATACTCGGCACCGCTGGTAGAGAAGATTTTCGGTAAGACCGTGGAACCCGAGAAGATTCCCGCCTATCTGGAGCTGCCCATGCAGCGTGGCGATCAGGGCGAACAAGTCAGGAAGCTGCAGGAGTTCCTCTTCCAGCAGGGCTATACGAAGAACCGTCCTGATGGTGACTTCGGCCGTGGCACGGAGAAGGTTGTCAAGGCCTTCCAGAAGGCTGTGGGTCTGGATGCTACAGGTGTCGTTGATGCCAAGACCATTGAGACCATCAACAAAATTGTTGCAGAGACTCCTAAGGAGGAGCCTGTCGCAGAGCCTGTCACTAAGAAGCCTGCAAAGACGACCAAGCCTAAGGAGAATGTTCAGCCTAAGGAAACCACTACACAACCTGCTGCATCTAAACCCGCCAAGACTGAGACGGCGGGTTCTTCTGCCAGCAGTTCAGAGGGTAGCGGTTCTGCCACCGCAGCGCCCGTCACAACGACGTCTGCAGCTCCTGCTCCAACCTCTAGTGGCGGGACTGTGTCCTTGGAACAACTTATGAAAGCATCAAAGAATAAGAATAACTCAGAACAATAATACATCACCATGAATTGCAATAAATGCGGAAGAGAAAACAGACCTGAGGCCAGCTTCTGCCGCTTCTGCGGAGAACCGCTGGTACAGGAGTCTACCCAGAAGGGACTGATAGGCAAAGCCTCCATCACGGCCATTCTTGACGACCTCGACAACAAACTCCAGGTGGCCAAGGTAGTAGCCCAAAATGGTACACGTATCGGTCTTGACTGTCTGATTCTTGGCGACTCAGGCACGGGAAAGAACTTTATCGCCAACCTCATCGTCTCCAAGATGCTGGCTAGTGGCGTAGTGAAAAAGGCTGCCACCAAGGTCGATGCCGCCGACTGGGACGATTTCGCCAGCGACTTCGACAAGAAGATTGCCGGACTGAAGGACGGCGTGCTGCTCATCACCAATGCACAGAAATTGCTGCCCACCTCGAAGGCCTCTGACGTCAACCAGCTCGACAAGTTGTTCACTCGCATGCGTAACACTGAGGGAGCACCCATCGTTATCATGTGTGGTCTGCACAATGACTTAGCAGAGTTCCTGGAGAACAACAAGGACGTACATCGTCTCTTCGAGTTCGACTTCATCCTGCCAGCCTTTGGCCTCAATGACCTCACGGAGCTGACCTTGGAACTGCTGAAAGAGAAATATAAGGTGGAGGCTGCTGATGACCTGAGCGCTAAACTCAAGGCCCACTTCGGCTGGTATATGCGCCAGACGGACGTCGGCCATACCAATGGTCACCTGTCAGAGAAGGTGGCAGAGGGCCTCTACGTAAAAGCTACCCTCCGCGGCAGCAAGGTCGTCGAGGCACAGGATATTGACACGTCAGAGTGCTTCATCCCCAAGACCGAGGAACAGATACTCGCTGAGCTCGACGACTATGTGGGCTTGCAGAGTGTGAAGGACGAGATTCGTGCCATCATCCGCAATGTCAAGGCCAAGAAGGAGAACGGTGTGAAGGACAAGCTGCTGAAAGACCACTACCTCTTCACGGGTAACCCTGGTACGGGTAAGACCACCTTCGCCCGTAAGTTTGGTGAGGTGCTCAATGCCATCGGTGCACTGCCTACCGGCCAGTTTGTCGAGGTGCCTGCGAAAGACTTCATCGGCCAGTTCATTGGTGATAGTGAGGCTAACGTGAAGAAGTACGTTGACAAAGCCATGGGTGGCGTGCTGTTCATCGATGAGGCTTATGCGTTGAACCAGTCAACGGGTGGCTATGGCATGGATGCCGTCAACACGCTGCTGACGCTCTTGGAGAACCGTAAAGGTGAGTTTGTCTGCGTCATGGCTGGTTACACCAAGGAGATGGGCGAATTCGTCCGTATGAACCCTGGCATCCCGTCACGCTGCAATGTCACTATTGAATTCCCTGACTATACGGCCCGTGAACTGGAGACGTTGTTCCGTAACATGCTGCTGCGTAACAATGAGAGAACGGAGTTTACCCTTGATGCCAAGGCAGAAGAGATGCTGCCCAAGGTTTTCGACAAGATGTATCTCAAGCGCAGCGACACCTTCGGTAATGCCCGTGAGGTGCGCAACCTCTTCGACCTCGCTGTGAAGCGCCAGCGTCTGCGCAACGCTACTGACGATGTGCTGACCTATGCCGACATTGTGGGCGAGGATGCTACCGAGGAGATCTCTGTCGACGACATCATGAAGGAGTTCGACAGCTTTGTAGGCATGCAGAGTGTGAAGGACGCCGTGCGTCGCATCGCCAAGGAGATAGCTGTACAGAAACAGCTCATTGAGATGGGCGAGGCTGCCGAGGGTCTTACCAAGTATAACTTCATCCTGACAGGTAACCCTGGCACGGGTAAGTCTACTGTGGCACGCATCTTCGGTAAGGTCTTCAAGGCCTTGGGTGTGACATCTACTGACCGTGTGACGGAGAAGGTGCCCAAAGACATCATCGGACAATTCGTTAATGAGTCCGACAAGAAGATGGATGCAGCCATCAACGAAGCCATGGGTGGTGTGCTGTTCCTGGACGAGGCATACGACCTGGAACCGATGGATGCTGCAGGTAAGAGCACGTCGTCGGAAGGCAAGAAGGCCGTCCAGCTGCTCATGACACGTATGGAGAATGAGGCTGGTAAGTTTGTGGTCATCTGTGCGGGTTATCCCAAGGAGATGGCAACCTTCATGAACTCCAACCCAGGTTTGAAGCGTCGCTTCTCACATACCATCCATATCGAGGACTATACCGCTGACGAGCTGCTCGAGATTTACGAGCGTGCTGCCAAGGCCAAGAAGTACAACTTCTCGCTGGCTGACGACGCCGTACGCATGAAGGCGCTGAACATGTTCCGCAACATGATAGCCATGAAGGACGACAAGTTCGGCAATGCCGGCGAGGCCATGAAGAAGGTCGCCGAGACCAAGACAAACATCAACAACCGCCTGATGAGTATCCCACCCGACCAATGGACGCCAGAGGTGCTGCATACCGCTCTTGCTGAGGATATTCCTTACGAGGAGCCTGCCAAGGTGTCTATCGAGGACTGTCTCGCTGAGCTGAATGCGCTGATTGGCCTGGGTGGTGTGAAGGATGCGTTGACCAAGCTGGCTCATACCATCAACAACGAGATAGAGAGTGCCAAGCAGGAGAACCGTCGTCCGGAGATTCCGCTGGGCCACTACCTCTTCCTGGGTAATCCTGGTACGGGTAAGACCACCGTCGCCCGTCTGATGGGTAAGATTCTCTACTCGATGGGTGCTCTGCCTACGCCTAATGTCGTGGAGGTCGGCAAGTCGAACCTCGTAGGCAGGTATGTCGGCGATACGGAGGCTATCACCTCACATGTCATCGACACCGCTATGGGTGGCATTCTGTTTATCGATGAGGCCTATCAGCTGGCTTCCGACCAGTTCGGTCGCAACGCTTTGGAGGTACTTGTCGCCCGACTGGAGAACGACCGCGGCAAGTTTGTCTGCATCGCTGCGGGTTATACTTACGAGATGGAGTCCTTCATCTCCGAGAACAGCGGCTTCGAGTCGCGCTTCCCACAGCGTAACCGCATCACCTTTGAGGACTATAATCCCGACGAGCTGTTCCAGATCTTCATGATTTATGCCAACAAGGGTGGCTACATGCTTGACCCGATGGCGGAGAATGCCGTACGCGGCAAGCTCACCATGCTCTATAACAACCGTGGACGCTCGTTCGGCAACGGACGCGATGCCCGTAACCTCTTTGACGAGGTAAAGAGCAACCTTGCCGCACGCCTGGCAGAAGAAGGCGGAACCCATACCCCAGAGGAACGTAAAACAATAAAGATGGAGGATGTATTATGATACAGTGTCCTGAATGTAGAGAAATGATTCTTGATGATAGTGCTTTCTGCGACAAGTGCGGAAAGGAGCTGCATTGGTGTCCGGAATGTAAACGTCCCAAACGTGGCACAGAGTGTCCCGTATGTGGCAACGACCTTATACCTGGTCGCAAATACCTGGCCATGATAGAGAGTGGACAGACACCGTCTGCCCAGCCACAGACTACAACACCACCGAAGCCACAGAATACCGAACCTATCCAACAGCCTGTGTCGGCGCAGAGCCAGCCTGCAGAGCAGCCTCAGCGCACTGCCGTGGCAGGAGCTGTTGCTGTACCGACGGCACTCGTTGGCAATGGCTGGCGCCTGCAGTTACAGGCTGGCGCCTTTGGTCGTGTGGGTGGCATGTGGCCAGAGCTGGGTACCTGTACTTATGTCTCCAGCAACCATGGAGTGATAGCCAGAACGGCTACTGGATGGACCATTACCGACAATGGTACCACTAACGGAACATACGTCAATGGCGCACGCTTAGCGCCAGGAACACCTGTCGCCATCGCCAAAGGCAACAGTGTGCGAATAGCAACCCTTGAATTTACAGTAGAATGAAAGTCGATATTGATGCCCTCTGTCATAAGGGTCTGGTACGCGACAATAACGAGGATGCATTGTCTGTAGGCGGCTTCATCCTCCGTGACAGTGCAACAAAAATTGCTGTCGACACTCCAGAGGAAGGCTCCTTCTATCTGTTAGTGTCCGACGGTATGGGTGGACACGAAGATGGCGAGGAAGCCAGTGCATTCACCCTCAGCGAGATTAAGAAGCTGTTCAGTGACAAGAAGATAGGTGTAGAGACCTTTGAAGACGACTTGCGTAACTGCACCCATGCCATCTCTTTGGAACTGAACCGTATGGCGGCAGAGAAGGGACAGCAGTTGCCTATGGGCTGTACGCTGACAGGTGTCGTATGGCACTATGGTCGCCTATGGCTTGTCAATGCCGGCGACAGTCGTACCTATCGCTATCGCAACGGTATGTTGCGCCAGCTGACCATCGACGAGACGGAGCGTGGCATTACGGGAAACCCTGATGCTGAGAAATTCCTGCTCAACTGCATTGGCGCTGGTCAGCAGGGACGCCTTACCATTATCGACATGGAAGGCAAACTCTTGGAAGATGACGTGGTACTCATCTGTTCTGATGGCCTCACCGATATGGTCACTGACGAACAACTGGAGGAAGCCCTCGCTGAAGGTGCTACGGCTGCCGACCTCTATCGCATGGCCTGTGAGGACGGTGGTGTCGACAACGTATCAGTCATACTTGCTCGAATTAAGTAATAAGGTTTATTTACCAAAACAACATGAAGATAAATATTTTGATGATGTGTCTGATGGCATGCCAGATGCTGCAGGCACAAACCACAGAGATGCGTCAGTTTGTCGATCAGTTAATGGGCAAGATGACGCTGGAAGAGAAGTTAGGACAACTCAACCTGGTACCTGCTAGTGACGAGATTGTTACGGGTGGAGCAGTTGATACGCAGGTAGGGCAGCGCATTGCCAACGGACAGCTGGGCGGCATCTTCAATCTGAAAGGTGTCGACAAAATCCGTGCCTTGCAGGACATTGCCGTTAAGAAGTCGCGACTGGGCATCCCCCTCATCGTCGGTATGGACGTCATCCACGGCTATGAGACCATCTTTCCCATTCCCTTGGCACTGTCGTGCTCATGGGATATCCCTGCCATTGAGAACATGGCACGTATCTCAGCATTGGAGGCTACTGCCGATGGTATTAACTGGGTCTATTCGCCTATGGTCGACATCTGTGTCGACGCTCGTTGGGGCCGCATTGCCGAGGGTGGCGGTGAGGACCCTTACTTAGGTAGCGAGATAGCCAGCGCATATGTCCGTGGCTATCAGGGCTCGACAGCAAATAGCCAACAGCTAAAAGCCAACAGCGTGTTAGCCTGCGTCAAGCATTATGCACTGTATGGAGCCGCTGAGGCTGGCCGCGACTATAACACCGTGGATATGAGTCGCCTGCGAATGTACAACCAGTATCTGCCGCCTTATAAGGCTGCTGCCGAGGCTGGTGCTGGTTCGTTCATGTCGTCGTTCAATATCGTTGATGGTCAGCATGCCACTGCCAACCACTGGCTATTGACCGAGGTGTTACGCGACCAGTGGAAGTTTGGTGGCTTTGTAGTTACTGACTACGCCTCCATCAACGAGATGTCAGTATGGGGCTTTGGCGACCTGAAGAGCAATTCTTCCAAGGCACTGAAGGCTGGCACCGATATGGATATGTGTGCCAATGGCTTTGTGGGAACACTGGCTGCGTCGCTGCAGGATGGCACCGTCACCATGGCCGACATCGACCAGGCCTGTCGCCGCGTGCTGGAGGCCAAGTGGAAGTTGGGACTCTTCGATAATCCCTATCGCTACCTCGATGCCAAGCGTCGTGCCAAGGATATCTACACCACTGCAAACCGTGCTGCTTCGCGTCAGCTGGCTGCCGAGACCTTCGTGTTGCTGAAGAATGGCGTGCCAGGTGGTTCATCCGCTGGAAAGCCACTTCTTCCCCTGAACCCCAACACGACCATCGCTTTGATTGGTCCCTTAGCCAACGACCGTGCCAATATTGCAGGCACCTGGTGTGTGGCTTATACACCAGAGCGCTATGCCACCATCAAGGAGGCTCTAGAACGTAGATTGTCCAATAGCCGATTACTCTATGCTCAAGGCTGTAACTTGACACACGATGCCGACCTGCAGCAGGCTGCTGAGTTTGGCAAGAGCATCCCACGCGTCGATGCTGCCAAGGCCAAGGCTGAGGCACTGGCCGTTGCCAAGAAGGCCGACGTCATCGTCTGTGCTATGGGCGAGTGTGCCGACTTCAGTGGCGAGTCATCGAGTCGTGCCACCTTAGAGATGCCTGACGCCCAGCGCGAGCTGTTGGAAGAACTGGTAAAGATTGGCAAGCCCATTGTATTGCTGAACTTCTCTGGTCGTCCCACCGTACTCACCTGGGAGCAAGAGCATGTGGATGCTATCATGAATGTATGGTTTGCAGGCTCAGAGGCTGGCGACGCCATTGCCGACGTGCTCTTTGGCGACGTAGCACCCAGCGGACGTCTTACCGTCACCATGCCAAAGGCCCTCGGACAGGTACCTATTTATTATAACCACCTTAATACGGGTCGACCAGTGGAGAAGGGTGCCGACAAATATCGCAAATATGCCAGTAACTATCTGGAGGTGCGCAACGATCCTCTCTACCCCTTCGGCTACGGACTGACTTATACCACCTTCCGCTATTCTGACCTGTCGCTGAGCAGTGCCACCATGGCTGCCGACGGCTCTGTAGAAGCCAGCATCGTGGTCAGTAATACTGGCCAGCGTGATGGCGACGAGGTGGTACAGCTCTATGTTCACCAGCAGGCTGCCTCTATAGCCCGTCCTGTCAAGGAATTGCGTGGCTTTCAGCGCATCCATCTGAAGGCTGGTGAACAGCGCCGCGTCACCTTCTGCATTGACCGCGACCAGTTGCAGTACCTCAACGCACAGGGTGAACCAGTCCTTGAATCCGGGCTCTTTGACATCATGATAGGTGGTAATAGCGACGATACCAAGTCTACGACACTGAGGGTACAATAAGGCGATATTAAAGAACGGGCGCGATATGAAAAGACTGATAGGCTTCCTACTTATCCTGTTCTCATTGCAGGTCGTTGAGGCTGGCGACAGACTCTCTATGTTGCCGTGTCCCATCCTTGGCGGAGAACTGAGCAACTCTGCTGCAACGTCGGTAGATGATATTGACGAGGTGATGCCATGCATGCGGGCATTGGGACTAAATACAGTGCTGGTGCCTGCCTATTGGGAGTTTATTGAACCTAAAGAAGGACATTTCGACTTCACACTTATCGACCGCACTATTGATGTGGCCCGACGAGAACATCTGCATGTCGTGTTCCTTTGGTTCGGTGCGTGGAAGAACTCGATGTCGTGTTATACACCAGGGTGGTTCAAGCAGGATACGAAACGGTTTCCACGGGCGATGACTGCCGAGGGGAAACAGATGGAGATTGCATCATGCTTTAGCGACCAGGTGCTACAGGCTGACCTTAAAGCCTTCTCAGCGCTGATGCGGCATATCAAAGAGAGCGATCCGCGACGGGAGGTGGTCATCATGATGCAGATAGAGAATGAGATTGGTATGCTGGAATCAGCACGCGACCATTCTCCTTTGGCAGAGAAAGTCTATCAGCAGGATCGGTGGGCTGAGCGCTACGGAACTGACGAATATGCCGACGAGAAGTTTATGGCACTGAGCTATGCCCGCTACGTGGAACATCTTGCTAAGGCAGCACGTGAGATTCATGATATGCCGCTCTACGTGAATGCTGCCATGAACAGTCGTGGCCGTCGACCAGGTGAATATCCGTCTGCAGGTCCGTTGGCGCATCTCATCGACTTCTGGCATAAGGGTGCTCCGAGTATAGACCTGCTTGCCCCCGACATCTACGATACTGGCTTTAAGTCGTGGGCTTCACAGTATGCCATGCCTTTACGTCCGCAAGATGGCGGAAAAGTCAGGAATCGTCTATTTATTCCTGAGAGCCGTTGCTGCGAGAACAGTGGTGTGCGTGCCCTCTATGCCTTCGGCGAGCATCAGGCGTTGGGCTTTAGTCCTTTTGCCATCGACCAGGCCAGCGAGAAGGAGACAGCGTCTGTGACGAAGGCGTATGGGCTGTTGCACCAGTTGTATCATGGTAAGATGCTCAATAGCCTCTTGTCGTGGGGACTGCTGTTCGATCAGAATGACCGCGAGCGTGTCATCGACAATGATGGCGTAGTGATGACTTGCCGCCACTATTTTACATTGCCTTGGGATCCCAGAGCCACTGACGGCAGTACATGGCCCGAGGGTGGTGCTATACTCATCCGTCTCGGTAAGTTCGACTATCTGCTGGCAGGAAGTGGGGTGGTCATCGACTTCAAGACACCGTCAGAGAAACAGCAAGAGGAAAAGAAACTGTTGGGCGAAGACGGTTTCGCTGAGGCTGGTGGAGGGACAGGCCTAAAGGCGACCAAGCGTTTCAGTGGCAGACGCCTTGGTATTCTCGCTGTTGACGAGGTAGAAATAGGCTCTGCTGGCACCATGCAGTATCTTCGTCGTCACAATGGTGACCAAACGCATCAGGGCCGTCATGCTCGCATCGGCGTAGGAGAATGGAAAATGCTCCACATCCAACTGTATGAGTATTAGCCCATCACCACGTCGAGTACCATCATCAGCACAAAACCGACGGCAAAGCCGATGGTGCTGAGGTTGGAGTGCTGACCGTTGGAGGCCTCGGGAATGAGTTCTTCGACGACAACGTAGAACATGGCTCCTGCGGCAAAGGCCAGCATATAGGGCATGACGGGCATCAACAGCGAGGCCAACAAGAGGACGGCAACGGCTCCAGCAGGTTCGACAGCTCCGCTCAGACTGCCTATCAGGAATGAGCGCCACTTAGAGTTGCCCTCTGCACGCATGGGCATGGAGATGATGGCTCCTTCGGGAATATTCTGGATGGCGATACCCAATGATACTGCTACTGCCGAAGCAATGGACAGTCCTGCGGCACCCTGCTCAGCTCCTGCAAACACGACGCCGACGGCCATGCCTTCTGGTAGGTTGTGAATAGTGACAGCCAGTGCCAGCATAGCGGTG
>OMQN01000188.1 GCA_900313235.1 uncultured Prevotellaceae bacterium
GCTCCACGCAGTAGCGCGTGGCTTTCGTCAGGTCGTTGTCGTCCTGCTCGTCAATCTGGATAAGACGGTCGCGGTATTCGGCAGGCACGCTGTCGCCGTCGCCAATGATAACAGCCTCCCCCAGCCCCGCAGAGAGGAGGGAAGCAATGGCTCCGTCGCAAGCAATGAGATGTGCTGCGTGGTGCAGAATGTCTAACGGTACGGCGTGCGTGGGAAACGCTCCGTTGGCTATGATGACTGCGTCGAAAGTTTTTTCCATTTGAAATATCCTGCTATAGCGATGACGACATAGAGTCCGTAGAGACCAGCCTTGAAGGGAATGCCTTTCTGAACATAGAGCGTGCAGCAGACCACATCGACGACAATCCAGAAGAACCACTGCTCGATATATTTGCGTGCCAACGCCCACATGCCGACAAACGACAGGGCATTGGTGAACGAGTCGAGTAGGGGAACGGTAGAGTTGGTCCACGTGATGAGTACGTAGTAGGTAGCGCCCCACGCCGCAAAGAAGAACAGTGTGGCGGGCAGATACTTGCTGAGGGGCATGTGGGTGATGGGGAGTGGCTCTTTCTTTTTGCGTGTCTTCGCAAATTTCCATACAAAGAGTCCGTAGACTGCAGCCAGCGTGTAGTAGCATGCCATACCTGCATCACCATACAGACCGTGCTGCCAGTAGAGGATGATGTCAAGGGCGGGCATGATGATGCCTATAAGCCATAAGGCAATACTGGCCCGATACTCCAGCCAGATGTATATCAGGCCGAGTATCGTGGTCAGTATGTCCAGCCAATAGGCTTCCAAAATATTCATGGTCGATTAAAAATTGACTGAGAGATGTGCCATCATGTTGAATGGAGCAGAGGGGGCAAAGCCTGCCTCATAGAGGTCAGAGGTGCCCCAACCTGTGGCAACGACCTTGCCATTCTCCTTCTCGTAAGCAGGAGCGGCCCATCCGTTGTTGTCGTACTCGGCAGAGAACAGGTTGTAGAGCGTCACACCAATGGTGGCATCTTTAATGCCCAACTTGGGCAGCTTAAAGTTGTAAGACAGGTCGATATTGGTAACGAAATGTCCGTCAAGCATCATGCTGACATCAGTAGGCTGACCATTGTCGTCGAGCGTCTTGTAGCTCTTGAAACCTGTGTTGGTCATGTACTGTTCGCTGATGTACTGGCTTTGGATGCTGGCATTCAGACCCTTGTAGTTGAAGGTGAAGATGTTGTTGACAATCCACTCGGGCGAGAAAGCCAGCGGCTGGTCACCCAGGTCGGCAACACTATTGTCCGTCAGTTTCACGGTGATGCCCTTCACCTGGTTCTTAGACCATGTGGCATTAACATCCCAGCGGAACCAGTCGACGGGCTTCAGGGCTGCCTCTATCTCGACACCGAGGCGGTAGCTCTTGTCGACATTGCGAGTGATGGCCTCGCCAATCTTGTCGATCTCGCCTGTCAGCACAAACTGGTCTTTGTAGTCCATCCAGTAGAAATTGGCACCAGCCGTGAATACCTTGCCCTGGTACTTGTAGCCAAGCTCCAGGTCGTTCAGACGCTCAGCCTTGGGCATCTCCAGTTCGGCATTGATGTTGTTCTCGAAGTTGTTGCGGGTAGGCTCCAGACGCTCAGCCTTGGGCATCTCCAGTTCGGCATTGATGTTGTTTTCGAAGTTGTTGCGGGTAGGCTCCTTGTGAGCAATGGCGTACGAAGCATACACCTTGTGGTTGGGGGTGATGTCGTAGTTCAGTCCGAACTTGGGATTGAAGAAGTTGAACGACTCGTCCATGTTGTAGACGATGCGCTGGTTGTTGTCCCAGTTGATCTCGTCAGTAGGACCTTCCATCTTGACACCCACATGGCGGTATTGCAGGTCGACGTAGGCGTTGAGGCCAGCAAAGAGTCCGTAGGTCACCTTACCATAGACGTTGAAGTCGGTCTTCTTCGTGTTGTTGTCATAGTATTTGTGGTCAGGCAGCAGCGCGTCGACGGGGCTCTTGACCCACTTGACCAGTCCG
>OMQN01000153.1 GCA_900313235.1 uncultured Prevotellaceae bacterium
ACCTTTCAGCTGCGGTACTATCTTGTCGGTGACATCCTTCTGCTCAATCATGAAGCTGACGAAGATGTCCTCGTTGGGCAACTCCTCTTCATAGCTTTGGGCGACAAAGCCATTGAGCATGTAGTCGTGCTCTACGGTAGAGTGGCGGCGGATAGCGTCGAAGCCGCAGTGGTGGTTGGTGAAGACCAATCCGTTGGGCGACACGACGACACCTGAACAGTAGCCACTGAAATTGATGACATTGTTTTTGATGGCGTTATCCGACTGATACAATTGTTCCATAGGCAGCTGGAAACCCTCCTGCTGCATCTGTTGGTAAATGGCGGTGGGCAGGTTATACAAAGTACTTTCCAATTACGGGGAGGCTCTTCAGTGGCAGGTCACGATAAATGATGTAAGCCACAAAGAGGACGATAAACAAGGTATTGAAGGCCAGGGCCCCAACCGTAGGCCACTCGCTGCTTAGCTGCATGGCGCAGAAGAAACAAGCTGTCAGCAGCACGTAGCAGAAGATGTCCTTCATGGGATAGGGTATGGGGTTCTTCTGCTGTCCTACAACATAGCTCAGCACCATTGCCGTGCTATAGCCTGCCACCCCGCCCCATGCACAGGCCCAGTAGCCGTACTTGGGGATGAAGACAATATTGACGGCAAAGAGCACGATACAGCCTGCCAGCGAGAACCAAGCACCATAGATGGTCTTGTCGATAAGCTTATACCAGAACGACAAGTTGAAGTAGACACCCATCATAATCTCTGCTGCCATCACAATAGGTACTACGCCCAAGCCCTCACGGTAGTTGGCCCCTAAGATATATTGCAGCAGGGGCATCCATCCCACCACGCAGAGGAAGGCCAGCAGTGTGAAGATGAGGAAATACTTCATGGCGGCAGCATAGTACTCCGTCTTGTCGGCATCCTTCGACTTGGCAAAGACGATGGGCTCATAGGCATAGCGGAACGCCATAGTAATCATGGCCATAATCATGGCAATCTTGACACACGAGCCGTAGTCGCCCAACAGGATGTTGGCCTGCTCTTGGTCGGGATAGACCAGCGGGAAGAGTATTTTGTCGGCCACTTGGTTCAGAATGCCTGCTATACCTAATATCAAGATAGGCCACGAGTAGCTGAACATCTGGCGCAGCAGCTGCCCGTCAAACTTCCACTGTATCTTCAGCAGATCTGGTATGAAGAACAGGGTGATGAAGGCCGTACACAGCAGATTGATAAAGAACACGTAGAACACCGACGTTTTGCCAAGGAACACGAAGTAGAGTACGTTCAGTCCGATGTTAAAGACGATGAACAGCATCTTCAGTGAAGCAAAGCGCACAGCACGCTTCTGATAGCGCAGAAAGCTGAACGGGATGGCTTGCAAGGCGTCGAGGGCAACCACCACGCCCATCATCAACAGATAGTCGGGATGGGCAGCATAGCCGAGTGTCTCGCTGATGGGACCAATGAGTGCGAAGAGCAAGAGCAGGAAGACGGCAGTCAACGTACCAACCACCGCCATGGCCGTAGAAAACACGGTGTCGGGCTTGCAGCGCTCGTCGTTGGCGAAGCGGAACAAGGACGTCTCCATGCCGAAGGTCAGTATGACCAGTATCAGTGCCACATAGGCATAGACATTGGTGCTGATGCCATAGTCGCCCGTGTCGTGCGGCATGTAGTAAGTATAAAGCGGTACCAACAGGTAGTTCAGGAATCTGCCGACAATGCTCGACAGTCCGTAGATGGCCGTATCCTTGGCCAGCGATTTCATATTTGCCATAACTGCATCTTAGTTTTTAAAAGCCAGAAAGGCTATTCTTTCTGGCTTTTCCACATAAAATCCTATGGAGTAGGGTTATTTGACGTATTCTGCAAAGTCTGTCAGGTGCATGTCACCCTTGCGAGCCAGCGTGTCGTGCATGGCAAAAGCTGCCGTCAGGTTGTGACGGGTCTGTCCCATCTTCGAAATCTTCAGGTAGTCCCACAACAGCTGTTTGTAGTCGGGGTGTGCACAGTTCTCGATGATGCACTCGGCACGCTGTGCGGGCGACTTGCCACGCAGGTCGGCAATGCCCTGTTCGGTAACGATGATGTTGACGTCGTGCTCTGAGCTGTCCTGGTGAGAGACGAAGGGCACAATAGAGCTGATGACACCGCCCTTGGCAATAGACGGACAGGTGAAGATAGAAAGGTAGGCGTTGCGGATGAAGTCGCCCGAGCCACCGATACCGTTCATCATCTTCGTACCGCTGATGTGGGTAGAGTTGACGTTACCGTAGAGGTCGGCCTCGATAGCAGTATTGATGGCGATGACACCCAGTCGGCGAATCACCTCAGGAGAGTTGGATATCTCGCTTTGGCGCAGCGTCAGGTGGTCCTTCATATAGTCCATATTGTCGTAGACCTGCATCAGACAGTCGTTCGACACGGTCAGCGAGCAGGCTGAGGCGTCCTTCACACGACCGTTGAGCATCATCTCGATGACAGAGTTCTGGATAACCTCGGTGTAGATGTTGAAGTTGGGCACGTGCTTGTCCTCACCCAGTGCACCGAGAATGGCGTTGGCCGTTGAGCCTACACCGCTCTGCAGGGGCAGGAACTCCTTGGGGATGCGACCTTTGTGCATCTCTTCTACCAGGAACTCTGCTGTGAGGAAACCGATCTTCTCTGTTACGGGGTCAGAATCCTTGAAGGCACGGGCCTCGTCGGGGATGTTGCACTCTACGACACCTACCACCTTCTCCTTGGGAATAGAGACGTAGGGCACACCGATGCGGTCGCTGACCTTCTCAATCATGATGGGCTTGCGATAAGGTGGATCCAGGGGTTCATAGACGTCGTGGATAAACTTGGCATTGGCATTGTGGAAACTGTTCAGTTCCAGGATGACATGCTTGGCCAGACGGGCTGCCGTGGGAGAGATACCACCAGCGGCTGTCAGGTAGACATGGTAGTCGTTGCCCACCTCCTCGATGTCGCAGACTTCAAGAATAGCCCAGTCCAACGGACCATAGAAGCCATAGCGCAGTTCCTGTGCCATGTGACTCAGGTGCAGGTCGTTGTAGGGAATCTCACCCAGGTTGACGTGCTTGCGGAAGTCGGGGTTGGTGGTGTAAGGGGCACGGTAGAGGATGGCCTGTGCATTGGCCAGGTCACCATCGGTCGACTGTCCGGTAGAGGCACCAGTGAAGATGGCCACCTTAAACTCGCGGCCTGCCTCGTGCTCTGCGACAGCTATCTTTGCTAACTCCTTGGTTGTTGCCTTGGCCACACCAGCGGGTGTGAAACCACTCATGGCGATGTGGTCGCCATTC
>OMQN01000018.1 GCA_900313235.1 uncultured Prevotellaceae bacterium
GATGGGACACTTCGAGGAGATCACCATCACCTGCAAGAAGATAGAGTTCGGCAACGTAGTGTACGAGAACGACTGGGCGTAGGGCTTGGTGAGAGTTAAGAGTTAAGAGTTAAGAGTTAAGAGCTAAAAGTTTAATTAAAGAATAGAAAGGAAACGAGATATGGCAGAGAATGTAACACCAGTAACCCTGGAAATTAAGGATTTCGCACCCCGTGAGGTGTTGATGGTAGACTACAAGTTTGATCAGGCTACTGATAAGGAAGGACAGATTGCAGGTATCCCCCGTGGCGGAAGAGTGAATATCCGCGTAAAGGCCATGAACGACGGTAACAACCAGTTGATTGCCTGGATGCTCGACCCCACAAGTCCACGCGATTTCTCCATCAAGTTCTTAAACACCGTAGACGGCGCAGCCATGAAGGAGCTGAAGGGTACCAACTGCTACTGCGTGAACTACGTAGAAAAATGGGAAGACGGCCAACAGCACTACGAAGAGATAGAGATTGTTTGCCAGAAGCTGGAGAACGGCCCCGTAGCATTCAACAATCCTTGGAAGTAATTCCCTCCTGAAGACATGCCGACCCAGGCTAAAGAGGTCTGGGTCGGTATTATTAAACAATACTACTAATAGTAAACACTGACGATTATGGCACTACTCACCACACTGAAGCTCAACGACGTCGCCGACGACTACAAGGTAGCAGACTTCCATCTGCACATGTCGCGCAGCTACAATCAGTTCAATCCGGAATCAGCACCCTCGTGCGAGCGTATTGAAATGACTGTAGTAGCACCCTCCACAGACGACTACACCATCTACGAATGGTACAACAACGACAGCCTGCTGTCAGGAAAGCTGATGTACGAGTTGCCCGTATCGTTGAACCATACCTACTCCGAGATCCGCACCATCGAATTTCGTGACGCCAGGTGTTTCGCCTTCAGTGAGTGCTACGACATCGACAACACATGCCGGCGACTGCTGACCATCAGGATTGTTCCTGAGAAGGTCCAGATGGAAGGCGTTAATTTCAACAAACTATAAGGGTCGCAAGTCTTCACGCGCGTACCTATATTATTAAAGTATAGCCGTTATGGAAGGAGAACAGAACGATATGAAAGAGATCAAGGTAATGGTTTTTTCCGGTAACCTCGCTGCATTGGCAAAATCTGCGATGAAGGATATCGTATTGAGAAACAGATTCGCACAGCACCGGGGATATACCGTACAGCAGTTCTCATACGCCTGCGAGAAACAGCGCGACGAGGTCGGCACTACCTTTGGAGTGAATGCGGGCGTCGTGGTAGACTTCACCGTCCGCGTGATGACCAACGATCAGACGCTGTTCTATGACAAGCTGAAAGATCTGGGTGCCGACCACTACAGTTTCGTCTTCAACGGCATCTTCGAGAACGGACAGCTGAAATACTACGATAACGCTATCACCGTCGACGGCTATGTCGTAGACGTAGAAGAGAAGGCGTCCAACGACAGCAACCAGGCACTCATGCACGTCAAACTGCTGGCTCGCGAGTTGGCCTACATCCACCACGACGGCAGCGGTCTGTCTATCAACATCAGTAATACCCATTAACATCCACTATATACACCCCATCTGTTATGGCAACAATCACCTATTCTTTCAAGATTGGTAACGACGTAATACCATATAGCGAGAGCACTGACATTACGCTCGGCGACGACAAGTTTGAAGTGTCGCTCTTGTCGCTGCGTTACAGCAAAAAGATGTTCCAGCCTGGCAAGATAGAGGCCAAGCTGCAGTTGAAGCAGAAAACTACCGGTACGACGAAAGCACCGGACAAGGACGCGTTGGTCAAATACTTCAAGACGCAGAAGAACGATGTCTGCCTGTCGAAGACTGTCGACAACAACACCAAGGACATTGCCAAGAACTATTACGTCTATAAGGTTACGCCAGAGTTCAAGCGCAATGACAAAGGGCAGTATGTGAATGTGAGTCTGGACATCTACAGTCCGGACCACAAGCTGACGCTCGACAAGTACTGTCGCTCGTATGTCAACCAGAAACTGGTGGGTGACATTTTGGCGGATGAGTTAGAGAAGGGTATCCTGAAAGAGGCTGGATTCACGAAAGAGACGTTTGACGGCAGTCTGACGCACTTCCTCAACTACATCCACTCGGTAAAAGACAACACCGTGGAGCTGCGCGAGTTCCTGCAGCCCTACCTGGTACAGTATGACGAGAGCTTCTACGACTTCATTGCCCGCACGGCCAACCGCTGCGGTGAGTTCTTCTATTATGAGAACGGTAAGTTGTATCTGGGTCTGAACGACTTCGAAGAGCAGGACGACAAGCAGATTGGTGCGCGTATAGACATCAACAAGGACAAGGCGCTGTCTATCGTCTACGAAGAAGCCGACGACTCGCTGGTCAGCACCAAGGGCATCCGCGTGGACAGCCTCAACAAGCAACAGTTCGGAACCTATACGGACAGCGACTATGCCTGCCCAGAGAAGGTGTCGTACGACGACTTCATGGACGACTTCTTCTCAAAGGACCAGTTCACGTCGTTTGCCCAGCAGCTGCTCCCCTTGAAGATAAAATACATCCCTGCTGTTCTCAGCGCCCTGTTTACTGGTGGCATCTCAGGTGCCGTCAACTTTGTGGCAAGTGTCTTTATTCCCGGATTAGCATTTGCAGGCCCCACAGCTAACGCAAAGAACAAAATCATGAACGGGCTCTGGGTGGTACATGCCGACAAGGGCAAGGGCAAGCAGAGACATGCCACCGAGCAGTATGACAGCAGCAAAGAGATGGCTGCGCTATATGGTTCTATGCTCACCGACGACGTCAAGAAGAACAACTACGACTATGCGCTGAACCTGAACCAGAAGTTCTATACGTTCATCCACGAGGGCTGTAAGGAGGTGGGCCGCAACCTGATACGTGTCAACATCGGTACACAGCAGGTGCCTTTCATGCTGGGACAGAAGGTCACATTCGAGAGCCAGCAGGAGGCAGAAGCAAACATGAAGACCCTGGCAGAAAATGAGTCGCAGACCTTCGCTAAATACATCATTCTGGAGGTCAACGACGTCATCAAGGCCGAAGAGTCAAATAGCGGCGACGGCTGGGCTCCCGGCCAGAAGGTGGTGCTGCTTCCGTTGTACACCGTCGAGAGCAAGAAGTTCTCGTCGAGTACACAGGAGAAGATCAACCTGCCTATTCCGCCCATGTCACACCCCTTCGTCCGTACATCAAGCATACAGCGTGCCTATGTGGCACAGTCAAACGACCCCAGTAGCTTCGGACGTGTATGCATACGCTATCCGTGGCAGAAGAAAGATGCCGACTCGTCACCGTGGATACGTGTGGCTACGCCCTATGCGCCATCTCAGACAGAAGACAATGGTGGCGGTATGGCTTTCCAGCATTGTGAAGGCGACGAGGTACTGGTAGACTATGAAGGTGGAAACATTGAGCATCCCTATGTCATTGGCTCACTGTTTAACTCCAGCGTCAAGGCTCCTGGCAGCGGAATGCCATTCGGCGCCTGGTCACCCTCGGATCATCCTGAGCAGCCCAGAAACCTGCTGACCATCGCCTCGCGCAAGGGTCACAAGCTCACGTTCGACGACAACGGCAATGCGGAGGACTTCATGCGCAGCTGTCTGCCTGGACTGGACTTAATCAAGCCGCTCACCAACAGCCTCTTCGACAGCTTGCGTTTCGACCAGGGCATGAACTCATGCTTCTCGGGCGGTGTGAAACTGGGAGACAAATGGGGTGTCTACTCCATCGCCTGTTCGACAACAGACCGCTCTATCGACATCAAATCGCCCTTTGGCACCGTCAACCTCAATGCCTTTACAGGTATTACAATCAATGCACCCTGCGGCGATGTGAAAATCACAGGTAAGAACGTAACCATCGAGGCGGGCAACGAGCTGAAGCTCTTGTCAGGAACCAACATCCAGGAGGATTCAAGCATCATGCGCGACATGGTGCTGAAGGGCATCTTCACATCGCTCATCGACAAGACTGTTGCCAAACTGGTGGACCTCACACTGGTTCGCACCGTCACGGAAATATTGCTGAAACCTGTGGCTGGCACTATGACGCTGAAGTCAAAGCGCTATATGCTCATCATGGCAGGTAAAGGCTCTGCTGAGATTCCTAACAGGGCATACTCCTACAAGGGTCTGCTCAACAAGGATAGCGTGGGTGGCTCGAAACTGATATTCAACGGCAGCAGTAAGCCATGGAAGTGGCAGCTGATGAACGACCGTATATTCCTCGGGAACACCCTGCGACTCATCAACGAGCAGGTTACCGAATGGCACGAACAACTCGCTGTCATGTATGATCTCGTGAAGAAGAAGGCTAAATCATTGGCCGATG
Source organism: uncultured Prevotellaceae bacterium (assembly GCA_900313235.1). Taxonomy (GTDB): domain Bacteria; phylum Bacteroidota; class Bacteroidia; order Bacteroidales; family Bacteroidaceae; genus Prevotella. The sequence continues at coordinate 4,386 of OMQN01000018.1, forward strand.
ATCCCAAACAAACAAACAAGGATAGCAAGACGCTTATCGATTTGGCATACACTAGGATGAATACCCCCTTCAAGGAGGCAGACTTCAATTTTACCTTAGAAGCAGCAACAGCCAATGACAAACTGCAAGTTATCGAGAGGGGCAATGAGCTCGCCATGGCGCTGCAGATAATCGTCAACTACTGTAAGGATATAAAGAGTGGTGCAACATTCCCCAAGGACAAGAACGAATATCGCACCTACTACAAGAAAATCATAGATATTGTCAAGAGCCAGGAATTCGGTAAGCACCTGCAAGACATCATCGACGGAAACGAAAAATTCGAAATGACCCCAGAAGAGCTGAAAGCACTCGGTACTCCGATGAAGCGAATGATTGCTTTCAAGATTATCGAGGACACTTATGTCGTGGAGCAAGTACCCAAGAGCGGCAACTTACCTATCAAGTTCAGTACGCTGCAAGACTACCAGAACGACGTCGCCTGGCTGCAATACGTGGCAAGTATCCGAAACTTCAAAGGACTAAGTGTCAAGGGTGCACAAGGCGCAGCACTACGCTTCGGCATGGAGGTGATAGACTATTTCAAAGAACAGATGGACAACAAATTCGCCTTGGCAAAGATGTACAGCGAAAGTGGCATCTGGAGCAGTGCACAGACTGGTGAGATACTCTTCTCGGACAAGAGTGGTTCGGAGACTCTTAGTTTCCAAAATGGCGGACTGAATCATACGCCCAACGAAGACGGCTACGAGGGTCTCGTCAGGGGAGAATTGGCAGCATTTTAACACTTCACTAAAAAGAAATCATTATGGCTGATAAAAAAAGAACCATCCTATCAGACTACTACGAGCTGATAGTAAAATATAAGGGACTGGCAGAAGCTGCACAGAAAGAACTGGAGGAGTGCAGAAAAGAGATGAGGCAGATGAAGGCCGACATCATCAATCGTGTCAACGATGGACAATACCTGTGGGACGATAAGCGCATTGTCATCTCTGCACCGGAAATCGTCATTGGTAACGTCAACAAGAATGGCGAGTTTAAAGGTGGCGGAAGGGTTGTCATCGTGGGTAATGCGGTGAACCTCAACGGCGTAGGACCTGCCGGTTCTGTCGTCACAAAAGCGCCAGCAATCTTCCAAATGGCTGTCAATCCTGGAAACGACGGATTATCTGAAACGGTGGAGCAGATCTCGAGCATCATAAGTCTTGCCCGTGGCGTCAAGTTAGAGTCACAGTCGCCAATAAATGTAGATGGATATGGTGCTACGTTCTTGCCTCCTTCAGACTTCAAAGGCATCACATTCACCTCAGACACGGAAGTGGATATTTTTGCCAGTCAGACGAACGAGAAGAAGAAAAGCGCGCTGAACGGCTACAAAACAACGCTGACGAATTCGAAGCAACAATTCGAACAAAGCCTCAGTCCGCTCATGGACAATATGCTCATCATCAAGGATGCCATTGAGGATGCTGCGGGCGAGTCTGATGCCCTGACAGATGACGACGATCTCACCAAGACCAATATCATGGCTCTTGACGAGTTAAACACATTGGCAAGTACTACTATTCCTACGTTTGTTGGTGAAGCATACAAAGCGATGTACAACATTTCAGTATTGGCAGAGCAAAACCGTAAGATTACTTGCATCAACAAGGAACTGGAAGAGGTCAACAAGGTGGATGCCGAGAAGTTCCAGAAAGAGTCTACCAAGACGAGAATCAACATGATGGCTGAGAACATAGGCATTGTCTCCATGGATGGTGAAGGACATATTCGTACGAACCCTGAAGCTGGCATCGTCATACAAGGAAACAAAATCAACATGTGTTCGATGACCGAGAAAGGATGTCTGACTCCGGAAGAGGCCAAGGGCAACATCAGCATCGGTTCACGCAACATCAATCTGTCAACAACGGATCTTACCGATCCCACCTATGAAAACAGTCAGTTGAAGACGGCTAAATTCACGGCCGTAGGTACGGTGAATATTAATTCTAAGACGCTGAACATCAGAGCCGTGGACACGGAGCAAACTGACAAGGACAAATTTAAGGAGAGTAAACTGGTAGAAGGCAGCGAAGTGAACATCCGCGCTGAGAAGGTGAAGATAAAGACCATCAACGAACAGGGTAAATCTGTTGGTAAGTTCAGTGTCAACAGTCAGAAGATTTCCATGAAGTCCACGGACATCAAGGAATACAAGACGGATATAGAACTGGACGAGCAGGGCAATATCAAGCCACAAAAGATGAACTCTGAGAAGGTGGCTGCTGACAGCGAGATGCTGTTGCTATCAGACAAGATTAACATCGGCTTCAAGAAAGAGGAGATGACTGCCAATACGCTTGACCTCTATGGTAAAGAGAATTGCAACCTCCTCAGCGAGCAAAAGTTTGCTTTGTACCTTAATAAAGATAAGGATGATTCTGCTGTCGCTGGTATTGTTGTCACTGACAATCTGACAAAGGTCTTCAGTACCAAGCAAACACGCATCATGGGTAAGGAAGGCATCACCGTCAACGGTGAAACGACCCTCGAATCAAAACTCAACGGAAAGACTATTGAGTGCGAGAACCTCAATGCCAGCAAGGCCGTCAAGGCCCCGAACATCACGGATGGCGTTCTTGTGGACAGCAGCAAACCCGGTGAGGATCCTAAGGAGACTATTAAAAAGAACGAGTCAAAAATTTAATCATTGATTATGGGACAGTTTGTTTGTCAGGGCGCAATGCTACAGTGCACATTCGGAATGGCACCAGGCACCTTCTCGGTCACAGACCCTACGCGCCCTAAATGTATGAATATGGCCATAGGCAACATCATGGACAATAAACCTGGAGTCAACATAGCACCCTTCGGTATGTGCCAGTCGATGGCCAATCCGGCAGTAGCCTCAGCAACATCAGCTGCCATGGGCGTGCTAACACCTCAGCCCTGTATGCCGGTGATAACAGCACCATGGGCTCCTGGGGGACAGGCGAAAATGTCTAACTTCCCTGCCCTACTCGACAACTGCAAATGCATGTGCAACTGGGGGGGCCAGATTTCTGTCACCATGCCCGGGGCGGTAGCTCCGAACACATCGGGAAAGTGAAAAGATGATGAGAAGAGCGCTGATACTGTTGTTGCTGGTTGGACTGGCAACGTTGGCTAACGCCCAGCAGATGGGAATAGAAGACTTCGCACGTCTGAAGCGTCCCTTCTGGAAGCGCTCGAAGGTCACCGTCGACAAGCAGAAGGCCATCATCGACCTCTACACGCAAGAGAAGGGCTTTACCTTCACTGCCAACGGCAAGGAGGCAGCAGAAGCCAAAGAGAACGACGGCGTCATCACGGTGAAGGTGCCCGCAAAGACGCACCACCTCACCATCAAGCACCCGCAATATGGTACACTCACGTGGCGCGTACCAGTAAAGTATCTTAAGCGTAAGAAACACTACCGCGCCACGCTGCTGGCTACTGACAGCACAAAGAAATATAAGCTGAAAGAACAATGGGTGCAGTTGGAGGTATCGCCCAGGAATGCCATTGTGCACATAGACTCCACCATCATCCTGCTCCGCGACGGACAGATGGCAAAGAGTCTGCCACTGGGCAAGCACACCTACCAGGTGGAGGCTCCTTTCTACGAGGAGTTGACAGACAGCTTTGAGCTGGCAGACAGTGACAAGATGATACTCAGCATAGCCCTGCAGCCCACCTACTCCTATCTGACGGTGAACACGCAGATGCCCCGAGCAGACATCCGTGTCGACGGACAGTCTATCAACAAACAGGAAGGGACGAGTACACGACTGACTCCTGGTGAACACCGCCTGTCGCTGCACTATAAAGGCAACTGCTACTATGACGAGCCCTTCACCATCGGACTGGGTGAGAAAAAACACATCGAGGTGGCACTGAAAGACCTCCGGCTGCGTCCGGCTGCCGAGCAGCACAAGAAAGTGCTGGCACTGACAACACCTGCAGCAGCTAACGACAGCACAGCAACAGAAGGGGCTGCCACTGCGGACGCAAAGGATATGGGCGCCACCCTCCCCCTCGACATGCGAGGAATGGTGAACATCCACAGCAACGTCGTCGGAGCACGGATATCCATCAGTGGGCAACATGTGGGAGAGACACCCTGCATCGTGAAAGGCCTCTCTACGCGTCGCAGCTACGTCATCACGCTGGAGAAAGAGGGCTACAAAACGGTAAAGACAGCTGTCAGACCTCGCGGCAACGAGTTGACAGACCTAAACATAAAAATGAAACAAAAATAAAAAGAGTAAAGATATGATTTATCCTGCAGAAAAAGTACTGAACGAGTATCAGAAAGTATTGGACGGCTACACAGGACTGCTGACCTGTCGTCTGCTGAACCTGTGCGTTAAGTCGCATCCTATCGCCTTAATTCCCGTCATCGTAGAATTATGGGGTGAGGATAAGACCATTGAGGAAGTGGCCGATGTAGGCATTCCCGACGAAGACCACATCACGGTATTCCCCAAGAATCCGGAGTTTATGTTCGCCATTGGCAAGGGCGTCCTTGAGGTGCATCCCGAATTCCAGATGGAGGAGAAGAACATGGAGATAAACGGTAACGACGTTCACTATCTGAGTTTCAAGATGCCTGAAGTCGACAAGAATCGCCGTGACGTCTTAAACAGTGGCGTCGATGCCTTCTATGAGGAGGCAAAAGGACAGTTCGAGACGACAAGGGTGAAATACTCAGAGATGCTGATGGATAAACTCAAAGACGACAAGACGGGCAAAGACTCGGACGACTACAAGAACCGCTTTGACGACTACTTCAAGAGCAACAGCAATGTGGCGGAGCAGACCGTCAATGACAAAAAGAAAGAAATAGAAGAGGCCTACCAGCGCTACCTGCAGAAGAAAGATGCTGCAACACAGGCAGTACAAGAGCAACAGGCTGCCGAGGGCGAAGATGTGAAGAGCCAATTCAAAATGCCGACAGAATAATTGGACATTGAGGATTTAGAGACTGACGTGTTTACCCAGCTGTCGTGGTTTCGCAGAGACCGCGTATCAGCAGCCAGAGTGATGGTAGTGGGGTGTGGTGCCTTGGGCAACGAGGTACTTAAATGTCTGGTACAGTTTGGTGTGCAGCATATCGTCGTTGTTGACTTCGACCACGTAGAGCCGGAAAACCTGACACGATCGGTATTCTTCACCATCGACGATGCCATCGACAACAGACGGAAAGTCGATGCTGTGGCAGAGCGTCTGACAGCGATGAATCCAGACATCGAGGTAGAGCGCATCTTCGGAGACATAGCCTACGATGTCGGCCTGGGACTCGTCAGGAGCATGGATGTAGTGATAGGCTGTGTAGACAACCGCTGGGCTCGCTACTGCATCAACCGCCTGTGCATGAGGGCTGGAGTGCCCTGGGTCGACGGCGGCATCGACGGACTGGAAGGAACGGCACGCGTATTCCGTCCGGGCGAGAACTGCTACGCCTGCAACTTAGGACCGGAAGGACTGAAAGACCTGATGCGACGCATGCCCTGTGCAGGCATCGTCCGCCGCAATGAAGCTGCTGGTCGTGCCGCAACGACGCCCATCGTTGCCTCCATCATTGGGGCCATAGAGGTGCAGGAGGCACTGAAGCTGATACACCAAGACGAGTTGGCAGCAGGAAAGCTGACATCGCTGTGTGGAAAAATGTTTTGCTACGAAGGACAACATCTGACCTCGCGGAACGTTATATTTAAGGCCTATGACGATGATTGTGCTGTACACGAGCAGTGGGAGCCTGTCATCGAGACAAACATAACGACGGAAAACACGGTGGCAGAGACGCTACGGCAGCTGCAAGAGCTGCTCAACGACGAAGCACCGCAGATATGCCTCAACGACTGCTTTGTGGACGTGGTGGAGCTACGCGCCACTGGTGAACAGGCGGAAGTGATGAAGCCAGGCAGAGCCGTCAGTGACTATCTGGAGCAAGATGCCACCCTGCGTGGACGGAAGCTCAACGAACTGTACCAGCACGAATACAACGTGCTGGACAACACATTCCCATATCAGCAGCTGACGCTGGCTGACGTGGGAATACCTGCATGGGACGTGTTGCACGTCAGCACTGCAGCAGGAGACCGTTATATTGAAATGAACAAGAGATGAAGAAGATAAACCAGAATCTGTCAGAAGCCAGGGCAGAAATGCTGTTGCACTATCTCTACCCGGAGATGGACGACAAATGGACGGTGGAGCACTTAGGTACGTTCTATCGTAACTTCAACCGCGACCTCATCGTTTATGACGAAGAGACGGGTGAAGTACAGGTGGCACGTGACAGTTTCACCAAGCTACTGCCTTCTGGTTTATTGTTCTCGGAGAATTCGTTGAAAGGCAAGGGACAGCAGAGCAAGATTAACAAGCTGAAAGACCGTCAGAACATGATGCACGAGCTGTTCCAGCCCTTGGACAATGTCTTCTTCAAAAGGCGAATGGACATAGAGCGGGAGATTGCTTCACTGCTGGACACCAGACAGCAATACGTGCTCAACACCTACTTCCACTACGACATCAAAGAAGAGACCAATGAATACATCCGACAAATGGCCGGTTTATTACCGATGGTGCGCAACATCAGAGGTGACTTCAAGCTGATACGTAACATACTCGCTACGCTCTTCAAGTGTGAGGTGACGTGTACGTACGGACGCTATAGCGACACGGACCAGACACGTTCATGGATTCCCGAGATAACCTATGAGCTGATCATCGAAGAACTGACCCCTGAGAGCTACGAACAGACTGCCAAGGACTTGGAAGAACTTCGCCACTTCATGCAGGAGTGGTTCATCCCTTTCGACGTCAACTGCGTGATGAACATCAAGTGGCACAACCAGTCCATGAACGAGAGCAAGCATTGGATGTTGGATTATAATACGGAATTAAAAGTTTAGAATAGAGATATGGATATCAACGCGAGAATCAACTGGAGACCAGGAATGGAACTGACCACACAGACCTTCCTGGACATGGACGAGAATCTGGACTTCAGACAGCAGACAGCCATCCGTGCAGCATTGGGCGACCACTGCATCGGACTGCTACCCGATATGCCATTCGACAATAGTGGAATGTTTTATACCAACAGATACGAGATGCAGAGGCTGCAGTGTACCGCTCTGTTGCCTTCAGGTCGCATCATACAGGTTGATGAGCCGGTAAGCATCAGCATCCCGATGGTCTTCGGCGACACGTACTATCTGACGGTAGGTATCGGAGAAGGAAAGGTTCCTTTTGAGAAGAAAGACATCAACTATGTCCGTCCGCAGTATTCATACGCTATCATGGGGTTAGAGGATATGCTGAACAGCGATGTCTTCCCCGTCATCCGCTTTACGGTGAAGGATGGAACCTTCTCCGAGGATAAGGACTTCATTCCGCCTTGTCTGTTGATATCATGTGACAAGCGCTTCGAAACCTATCGCGACCGCTATGCTGAGTTGCTCCAACAGTTGGGTGAACATGCGAACTTCAAAGAGGGCGACGGCAAACAAGCCATGTTGCGCTATATGTTCCGTATGCGTTCGCAATCATTGCAGGGACAAGGTATCGAATTCCTGCGACTGACACAGGAGATAGCGCAGGCTGTGGACTATTTCGTGATGCGTCCCAACACTAGTCAGACAATAGAAATCCCTACCCCTCTACAAGCAGACCCCGGCAAGTGGCTGAAATGGTTTGAAGACTATCTGGCTGGTGCCAAGAACTTGTTGGATGGTATCACCCTTGTTGACGACAGCATAGACTATGAGGCACTGCTGGCACAGGCCAAGAAAGAACTCTACGACCAGTTGCATCCCGAATTGTTCGAGCTCTTGCTGGAGCGCATCAAGAAAGAGCTGCGCGAGGAACTGCACGACAATCTGAGCAAGGAGCTCATGAAGTATATGGAAGAGGTGGTAAAGCCAGAGCTGGGACGTATACTCAGTCAGGAGCTGCACGAGAAACTCTACGAAAAGCTGTACACCGAACTCTTCGAGAATCTGTTCAATGCTCTTTATGTGCCTGAACCAGAAGAGAAGGAGTATATTCCGCAGATTTGAGGTTAGAGGTTAAAGGTTAAAGGTTAGAGGTTAGAAATAAAAAGTAAGAAGTATGGAGAATCTTGTTTCACCATTGAATATCGTTTCGGGCAATATCTCGCGTACCGACAATATCAAAGAATCGATTAACTCGTTCTTAGAGATACTGCTCACCACAGCCCGCGGCGACTGTTGTATAGATCCGGAATTCGGATTTATCTTCAACAACATGCGGTTTGAGATTTTCAATGAGCGCGAGGGTACTATTTACAACTCAACGACAACAGAAGGTGTAGAGGAAGACGAATTGTACACCAAGAAGATCTCTGGTAATTCACGCAACCTCAACACCTTTGCCACGGACCTGAAAGAGGTTATCATGAAGTACGAACAACGCTTGGCAGATGTTGCTGCCACCATGTCCTATGTACGTGAAGAGCGTAAGATATATGTTACAGTAACAGGTGTCATCATTGACACGAAAGAGAAATACAAGTATGACACTACACTGAAAATTTGGAGTTAGAAACGATGAAACAAACAGCATTCGATACACGACAACGGGCAGCGGAACTGCTCCAGGAGGCGGCTACCATCTGGCGGCAGAGTGCCCATAGCGAACAGCTGGAAGGCATAGAGCGCGATCCGATATTCTCGTTGCTTGTCACTGCACTGGCCTATCAGGCAAACGAGACCGACAGCGACATTGAGCGTCTGAAACAGGACGTGCTGCAAGAATATGCCAGTCTGATGACTCCCTACGAGGCAGGGCGTCCTATTCCTGCTACTGCCGTCGTAGAAGCTATCCTGCAAAACGATGTGGCACAAGCAGAGCTTAACGAGCAGTCTTCTTTCTACCTGGAAGGTACGCAATACCAGTTTATGCCGCTATTGCGACAACGCGTTATCAACGCCTCTGTCTCAAACCTGATACGTATCGATGGAAGACGGTGGAAGGTGACGCTGAAATTCCAGACGCCTGTCAAGGACCTCACGGGAATGACTTTCGCCATTACGGACTCCCGCTTTCAGGATGTCAAGGTGACGGTCAACAATACGCTGATGCGAATGGTAAAGCCATGGAACTATGCAGACATGCCACTACTGCCTTGTTTCTCGACAGAGTCGCTATTGTACAATAGAGCACAGATGTACAGTGCCTCACTGGTCGGGCTGGACTTATTCACCAACCAGAATGTAGCCATCTTCTCCATTCAGAAGTTTCTGACAGATTCTGTTATTCCTGTAGAGACCAGCTCATTGGACTTGCTATTCGACTTCCAAGGTATTCCTGACGACTTCAAATTCGACAAAAGCCACTTTGTCCTAAACCCCGTATTGCTGATTAATGCCAGCATTTCTACGGCTACGCTCACATCAGCCAATCCCATCGTGAGAATTGCAGGATATACTCCCAACACTCCTAATGGAAGTCAACTGATGCATCTGGTGCCACCAGCAGAGGAACAGATGTTTGGCAAGACACCCATAGAAATACGCCGCGTCTCGTCCGACCGTTTCAATCAGGCAACACTCATGAAACTCATCAACAGCCTGACGACGAAGTTCCGCTCTGACTACTATGCCTTCCTGGAAATGAAGGACAACGGCGTGTCTGAGATTATCAGGAACATGCAGGACGGACTGTTGAAACTGTCAAGAGCTATTCGTCAGGAACAGTTGCACAGTACTCCTGGCGTATACCTGTTCATCAACAGGGACTTTGTCTCGAGTTCAAAGAGTATCAGCCTTGACATCTCCTATGTCACCACGCCAGGAGCAGCTGTCAACAGCAGTCTGTCAGCCGAAAGCCGCTTCACGCCACCAGCAGGTTTCAATGGTGCCGCCATGCGACTGATAGCCGACCCGATAGGCGGCTTCGACGAGGTCAACGACACGGAGAGTCTTCTGAACTATGCCCGTTACCAATTAGTTACCAACGACCGCATCGTCACACCAGCTGATATGAAGATACTGTGCTATACCGAACTGACAAACCGCTATAGCATTGCTCCGACGATGATTAGCGAGATGACGGTGTCACACCGCCAGCAGTCTGACAAGTCTGACTGTGGCTATGCCTTCTGGGTAAATATCAGACTACAGGACAACCCCTTTGTCCGTAGAAGTTTCTCGGATAAGATTCCACAGGCAGAGATATTCCTGCAGAAGCGCTTAAAGGTAAGAAGCTCGTGCATACAGCCCATCTATGTCAATATTCAAATGGATACAGAAACAATATAACAATAAGATATGGAAGATAAGGATTTCCTGTTAGACATTGTCTATAAGAACAAAACCGTCAAGTTCAGGGTTGTCAATCCCGAGGCTCCCTTGGAGACACTGATGACTAACCTGCGCCATGCCATTGGCAACGACGGCAAGCTCATCTTTGACTTTCCGTCTATCGACCAGACGGGAGCACCGCTCGACTACTTCTTCGGGAAGGAGGACCCTGAGGTGCATGAGATCAGAGTGCTACGTCCACGCATAGGACATACAGACCAGACACTGGCGGACTATAAAATCAATAATGGCGATACGGTTTACTTGATGGCCGATCCGTTCCCAGGTTAAGAAAAGGTGAAGAGCGAGGTGTTTAATCCCAAGATGCTGAGCGGACGCAACAGACGGTTGCTCCATGAGTGGCGGACGTTGGAACAAGGGCTGGAAGGTCGTTCCGACATCGCTTGTCGTGTGCTGACCAAAAATGCAGAAGGTCTGCCCACGGCATATCTTGTCAACTACTCGGTACGTAGCATCTCGGGGGTTACCAATGTGGAGCACCTCAACGAACCCAACGTGACGAACGAACCGCTCTACGATGAAAGCTTCGTCATGCAGATTACACTGCCTGCCAACTACCCACAAGTGGATGGTGCACCGGTCTTCCACTTCCTGACACTCGACGAGAATGGACAAGACATACCGCATCCATGGCATCCTAACATCCGCTACTTCGGAGCCTTTGCCGGCAGGGTATGCATCAACATGGTCGACACCTACTGCGACCTCTTATGGGCAGTACGACGCATCGCTGCCTATCTGCGCTACGACATCTACCATGCCACGCTGGAACCGCCACACCCGGAAGACCTGCAAGTGGCTGCATGGGTGCGCAATCAGGGAGAACCGAATGGATGGCTGTCCTTGAGTTAAGAGTAAATAATTAAGAGTTAAGAAATCATATATGAACATCATACAAAGAGCATTTATCATAGGAGTCTGCTGCCTGGCAACCATTACCATGCACGCCAAGACGGTCAAGACCATCACTGTGGCTGACGGTGTACCATTTACGGACCATATTGCCATGGCTACTGACGCCACGGATAAAGACCTCATGGTGAAATTCGTTTTCGACGAGAAAGTTAACACGTTGACTGTCAGCGTCCTTTCCTACCGCATGCTCTTCGTTTTCTGGGAGTCGACACCCTATAAGGGAGTTATCGGTCGCCGATGGGTACATACTGACCGCCTGCCGTATGTAGTGACAGCTGAGGAGGGACAGCATTTCCGCCTGACTAAGCCGTTCCGCAAGTCACTCACCCAACCGTACAAGAAGCATATCTTCAAGAAATGGATAGAATATGAAGGACTGCAGCCGCAGGAGAAAGAACTGAAGATGCTCAACGACTACATCGACCAGACCTTCGACATCCAGAACAAGCGTAGCAATGTAACCATCCGCCTCCGTGACGTGATGTTGATGGATGCTACACGGCAGAAAGGCATCAATACCCAGTATGAGATTGGTTTCGGCAAGGATTTGGATACCGAGTACCAGATTACCATCCAGCGTAACCCCTGTTTCGGATTGGAGAAAGACATGGAGAGTGCCAAGAAGTCGCTGGAGGCTGTCAAGAAGAGCTATAAGTCGCTCAAGGCGAAATACGGCAAAGGCATCGTTAGTTCTGAAGAGGGCATGAAGGCCTTCAACGACCTTAAAGCCACGCTGACGGCTCAGTTCCAGCAAATCAACGACAGCAGTGCCTGTCCAGACATACAGCAGTGCTACACGCAGTATAATCTCTATGCCGACTCGCTGACCAGCATAAAGGTCAGCATTGCCGCGCCAGCAGAATCCTCTGAGAAATTGCTGGGTACCAAAGGCAGTGAGGCCAATGCGAAGATTGTGCTGGCTAATTCGCGACTGATAGATAACAAGGTTGCCTTGTGGCTCAATAGCCGAGACCCATCAGAGCGCCAGGACATTGAAGAGACATGTCAAAGCATCATCAAAGACACAAAACTCATCATCAGCACGTTGCCTGCCGGACATTTTAAAGAAACCATTAAGGTGTTCAACCAAGCAGAACAGTATTTTAAGAAGACATGCAGATAAAGAAGCACATACTACACTGGATGCTCTGCCTGCTCCCGATAGCAGCTATGGCTCAAGCTCCGGTATCTGATGCACCAGCCTATGCATCGGATGCTGAAGGTTCGCCAGAAGTTTTACATCAGGAGCTCAGTGCCCGTATGATGCAATATGCCGACGAACTGAACGAGTTGTCCAACGTCAGCGATATACAGTTAATATTCTCCAGCACGCTACCTTTATCCAAGCAGTACATCAATGTGCTGAAAGACAAAGTCACACTTCTCAACGAGCGTTATAACTCTATCAGTCTGCGATGGACGACATTCACACAAGCCATGCAGGTAGACATCGCTGACGATGAGGAACTGATGACAATCATGACGCATGTGGAGGAAATCAAGAAGGCTGTCGGAGACTCCATCGCCTCCAAGAAACTGAAGTGCGAAGCGCTGGAGGATTTTGCCAATGCGGAACGCCGGATGGCAGGCCAAGACACTGTCTACAAGAAACTCTATGAGAAAGCATTCAGACTATCGCTGATACAGAAGCTGGCTCCAAAACTGGAGAAGCTGAAAGCCCATGAGCAGGCCCAGTACGCACAAATCCAGCAGAGCTACCAGAAAGCGAAACAAGCCTGTGAGCTCTTGCCCATACTGAATAAGCGCATCGGTGCACTGGACGAGTCGTTCGCCAACATCCAGATGATATCCAAGAAGATACAAGAAACAGAATATAAACCATTCATACAACGTATTAAGGACTATCTCATCGGGCTTGCCTGTGCCGCGATTCTCCTACTCTTCTTCAATATGCTGACGAGCAAGATAAAGGCCATGAAGATGGCTCGCCAGCAGGCTAAGAAATATGAAGAGATGATGCGCCAAAACGGCAACAGCCCAGGAGGCTACCCGACGATATGAGAAATGGAGAGATTGAGAGATTGAGATAATGAGAAATTGAGTGATTATTATCATATGACGATGAAGAATAAGATAAAGATACAGACCTACCTACTGGCTTTTGTCACTACCCTGCTCCTGACGGGTTGCGACCAACTGGTTAGCTATTTTGCCACTCCTGACAACTTAGATTTCATTGGCAGTTCAACGGGAAATGAGAAGGAGATCATACAGGTCCATCAGGTGACATTCTCACCTGATTACAAGACATTTAGTGTCACAACCCGCATGAATGGCGACATCGGTCCTTACAGCTTATGCGACTCCAGCAAGGTCAGAGTGGAGGTCAGCAGTTCCATTGGCGGTGTTACCGAGAACAAGAATTCCCGTCCTCGCCTCACGAAGATTATCAACACGAAGGCTGAGAACATTGCCAAGAAAGAGGTGCAGGTGCTGGCCCTTATCGACCTGACCCAACCGCAGGAAGCATTAGACAACATCAAGGACCATCTGATAGAGCTTAGCGCGGTATTCAACGACTCTAACTTGTATGTGGCCTTTGCCTATGGAGATTCTATCAGTCGTTCAATCCCCGCTACGGAATATGTGCTCGACAAGCACCTTGTTACAGTGAAGCAGAAGCATGTCTTCCTGTATCGTGCCATCGTTCAGAAATACGATGAGATGATGTCGCATCAAGGAGTGTGGGCAAATGCCAAACGAATGACGTTGCTGACATTCTCTGACTCTGAGGTATATGACAACAACACTAACATGCCTATTGACCCTGACCATTACACCTTTGAAGAGGAAATGGCACAACGCGGCAACCATCCTGATCCGAATATGACGGTATGCTACGCAAGCATGAATACGGCAAAAAACGATCCGAGTTCTCAAGACATCCTGATTCTGAAGCGTTTCTGCCATATGACCAATGGCATCTACATGCGTCCCTACAATGGTAACGAATTCAAGAACAGCATTCTTGAAGCGTTCTCCATCAGTCCTGATGCCAATGAATTCATCTTTGAGAATCCTGATGGAAAGGTCTACCGAGGCAGCTTTGAGACGCTGGACGTAAATATCTACAGTCAGCAGACAGACTCGCTCATCGCCTCTTTCTCTACCCTCATCAACATTGGCGACTTCTATAACCCGATTATTGTTCACGGTATAGCGAGCCCTGTGATTATGCTGATAGGAATCATTATTGCCATCATCATTGCAGGCTTCATCTGGATAATGCTGCAGTACGTGGTACCGTACCTCCACTATAAGTATTTCTGCCACAAATATGTGTTGCGCTATTCCGGGCACAACATGGGACTTGGCGCTAACATCGTGGCAGAGTCGTGCTATCTGTGTAAGGAACCTTTTGAGGTTAACGACGAGATTGTAGTGAAATGCAGCCATACGATGCACAAGACATGCTGGGATGAGAACGGCTATCACTGTACGGAGTATAGCGATCGTTGCAAGCACGGTTCACATTATTATAATAGTAAGGACCTCTCTGACAAGCGCAATGCTCCATTCTTTACCAAGTGGGTACTCGCAGGGGTTGTTGCCACGACATTTGCATGGATGCAGTTCATCTTCCGGAGCCATCGGGTGACAGAGTGGCTGGTTACTCATCTCTCATTGATGCTTACCGGCTTAGAGGCTGGCAGCCCTGAAGCGACAACCATGTTCAACGACAATCCGATATCACCGTTGGCTTCATTCGGATTCTCCTGCGGTCTCTTCATGACACTGGCGGTAGCCCTGTTGTCTACGAAGCTGGTGAACGTACGCCACAACTTTGTGTCATACATAGTACATGCATTGGTGGCAGCGCTATTGTGTTTCTTGACATTCCTGCTCACCAACGTGCTGGTAATCACAACTAACATGAGCAACTATGCATTCTTAGTGGAATGGATACCCTGGGTTATCTCTGCAGGTATCATTGGGGTCTGTGGCACACACGGCACCCGTGTGGTACTCCGTAAGCGACTTATTATTCCATGCTCCATCATTACCATTTTCGCCACTTACTTATTGTGGATGTTCTATTCTGGTTTCATGGATTATCGTCTCTTGCTGCTGATGTCATTCCTCGTCTACGGTTGTGGACTCATGCTATGTATTGCCATGGTGGCACCAAGGTCAGAGCGCTACTTCCTAAGGGTGGAAGGTGCCGTCAAGGAGATGGACATTGCCATCTACAAATGGTTCCGCAATAATCCAGACTACGTAGTCACTATTGGTAAGTCAGTAGACTGTAGCCTTCAGCTGTCATGGGATATCATGGGTGATGTAGCTCCTATCCATGCAGAGATTCGCATGCAACACAATATTCCCTCCATCAGAGCTGTAGAAAATGGTGTCTTCGTCGACGGCAAGCCAATAGAAGTGGGCCATGAGGTTAATCTATATCACGGCACGAAGTTCACCATTGCGAATACGACATTCACCTATTTTGAAAAGGACTTAGCATAAGAGATATATGAAAAAACCATATCAGACACCAACGACATTGGTTATCAGATTGGAGGAACGGCAATTGCTGTGTGCCAGTCCCCAAGGCAATTTGGGAGATCCGCAAGCTCCTGAGAATCAAGATTGGGGATAGTAGCGGGACAATAACGAAAACGATAACGATAACGAAAACAAAAGGGATAAAGATGAAACACAAGGATATACTCCTATGGGCAACAGCACTGCTGGTAGCAACTCCTGCCTATAGTGCCACGCCCGACGACGAGGACACCAAGCAGACGCTTACCATTGCTGGTGAGACCATTGAGCGCACGGTGAGTGAGATACGCATCAATGCCAACAATGCCATTCTGGTGTTCGCTGATGGCAATACGCAGGAAGTCGACATGAAAGACGTCAGTATGAAACTGACCTATCAGGAGACGACGGGTGTCCACTGTCTGCGTCTGCAAACGCCAGACGGAAAGGTTACCATGTACAACCTGCAAGGACAACCTGTCAGCAAGGGCCAACAGTCCAACGGCCTCTATATTGTGAACGGCAAGAAGGTTACTCACAAAAAGTAATGGAGAGGCAAGACGATGAAGAAACTATATTTCCTGTTCACTATCATCCTGTGTGCTGCCATGCCCATCATGGCCCAGCATACTGATGACAACCGCAACAAGGCTGTATTCCAGTCGACTGACGGCAATAATGAGGTAAGCACTGATGACATTCAACTCATCCGCTTCGATGGTGGTAAGGTGACCGTGGTTCAACCATGGGGCGAAACCGTTTTCGACCATACCTTGCAGAACCTCACCTTCTTCCGTCCGCAATCAGGCACCCTGCGTCTTACTGTTGATGCCAATATCGGTACAAGCGACAATACTAATCGTGCGTTTAGCATTGACGGAAGTGGCAGACTTGCCTCTACATGGGAGTCGGGCGACGTTGTATATGTCTATGCTGATGAATCAAGCCCCACATATATTGGTACGCTGACACCTTCAACCACGGGGTCTAACACTGCCCGTCTCGTCGGTGACATCAATGCTACAGGCCTGCAAGATGGACAGACACTCTATTTGGAGACCCAATCTCGTACCTACAACATGGCCTCTCAAACGGGGATACTCAGCAATATGTTCTATGCTAAAGCCGAAGCGACAGTGTCCATCAATGGTGGTAATGCCACCATCAGTGATGCCACATTTACTCGTCCAATGGCTGTGGCCAAATTCACGCTGAAAGACAAGGCCGATAATGGCACTACCCTCCTAAATGCGACATCACTGACTGTTACTGTAGGAAGTACGACCTATACGGTAACGCCTGCTACTCCTGCCAATGAGCTCTTCGTAGCCATCCCAAGCATCAACACTGGGGATGTAACGCTTACCGCAACTGTTGGCACTGACACCTATGTATATACTAAGACAGGTGTGACGTTTGAAAACGGGCACTACTATACCATCGGTGTCAAGATGACTCGTCAGGCTAAACCTGAAGACCTTGGTAAAGTTATCGCGCAGAATGGTTGCATCTATAACGACGCCTCTGCGGCAACTGCTGCAGGTACAGAGGCTGTTGCAGTCATTGAATATATAGGTAATGAGTCTGACTGTGCTCATGGCTTGGCTATAGCATTAGCAGACGAGGCCTCGATTATGACCTTTTCTGATGCGGCAACAGCTGCTAGTAACCATACAGCAGTTCCTGGTGGAGAATGGCGAGTTCCCTCAAAGTCTGACTGGGAACACATGGCAGCCTATCTAACTGCTCATCATCAAGGATTAACTGAAGGATCCTATTGGACAAGTACAGTAAAAGATTCTGATTATGCTTACCGCGCTATTGTCTCAGGAAGTGGAAATTCAATTGTTGCAACCCAAACGAATAATAAGATGGAGTCTCTTAACGTTCGTGCCGTCCTGGCCTTTTAATCAAGTATAGGGAAATCCCCCTGCGGGTTTAGGGATAATCCTTTGCGCTATCATCATTTTCTTCGTACTTTTGCAACGTAAACATTAAACACTTGCAATTATGAAGAAGATGATGATAGCCCTTTTAGCAATGCTGACGATAGCAGCATCGGGCAAGGCAATGAGTTACGAACAGGCTCGCAACGAGGCACTGTTCCTAACCGATAAGATGGCTTACGAGCTGAACCTTACTGACGAACAGTATGAGGCTGCCTACGAAATCAACCTCGACTACCTAATGGGTGTGACGAGCTACGACGATGTATATGGCGACTACTGGGAGCGCCGCAACCGCGACCTCAGCTACGTACTGCTCGACGCACAGTGGCAGGCATACATCGCAGCCAGCTACTTCTACCGTCCACTGTACTGGAGCGCAGGTTATTGGCACTTCGGCATCTACGCCCGCTATCCGCACCGCGACTACTTCTACTTCGGACGCCCCGTGTTCTACGCTACTTATAGAGGTGCTCACGCATGGCACCTACACGGCACCCACGGCTATTACTATAGCCATCGCCACCACTTCCGTCCTGCCGGACGCACACACTTTGGCATGCTGGATCGCTGGAACCGCGGTGACTTCCGTCACCATCACGGCGGAACTGGACGACACGGAGGGACTGGACGACATGGTGGAAATGATAGACATCATGATGGAAGACTGGGCAATCATGGAACAAACCATGGCACAGGCAACCACGGTACAGGCAACCACGGAACAATCGGAAACGGTAGCAACCATCGCCACTCAGACAGCTTCGGCGGTTCGCGCTCCAGCTCTACCCGTATAACTGTCAACAACGAAAAAGTAACTACCCACAGCACTAACGGTTCATTCGGTAGCAGCCGTAGCAGTGGTTCATTCGGTAGCAGCCGTAGTAGTGGATCATTCGGCAGCAGCCGTAACAGTGGATCATTCGGCAGTAGCCGTAGCAGTGGTTCATTCGGCAGTAGCCGTAGTAGTGGTTCATTCGGCAGTAGCCGTAGTAGTGGCAGCAGTGCCAGCCGTGGAGGCTTTGGAGGAGGAAGCAACCGCAGCAGTAGCAGCCATGGCGGTGGCAGCAGAAGTGGCGGTTCGTTCGGCAGTCGCCGTTAAGATGCGCACTTCAGCATTCATCATCCGCTGCACCTCGCGCATCGTGCACCCCGCATAGACAGCAAGAATTGCTTTGTTAATAATTCCATGACCAACGGCCACCACCCGCTTGCCGGGATAGGTGGTCGTTATGTATTGTAGGAAGTCGGCAGCACGCTGCAACAACGACTGCTCGCTCTCAATGTCGTCAGGCCACACCTCACCTTTCAAGTCGGGAATAAAACGGCCTGTAAAACTACCCCAGTCACGTTCCCGAAGCAGAGGGGTGGTGCTCACGGGTAAACCGTGAGGCACGGCGATGATTTCAGCGGTCTGTATGGCACGGCGCAAGTCACTGGCAATAATGGCGTCGAAAGCCTCATCAGCCAGACGTTGCGCTACCTGCTGAGCCTGTTCCCTACCCTGCTCATTGAGACAGCCCTGCGTCTGTCCCTGCATAATCTGGCGAGCATTGTCGATGGTTTCACCATGACGTACGAGATAAATCGTTGTTTCCATCATTATTCTATTGCTATATAAAAAATGCCCCCTCCGCTTGGAGGGGGAAGGGGAAGGTCATACGTTGGTGACAATGCCCTCGATATAGGTTTTGAGAATATGAATACCCGTCTTGTTGTCGCCACCCCAGGGAATGATGAGGTCTGCAAACTTCTTGGTGGGTTCGATAAACTGTTCATGCATGGGTTTGAGGACTTTCTCATAGCGGTCAAGTACCATATCGACAGTACGGCCACGCTCCACCACATCGCGACGGATATTACGAATGAGGCGTACGTCTGAATCGGTATCCACGAATATCTTCAGGTCCATCATGTCGCGCAACTTCTTATAGTGCAGTGTCATTATTCCCTCCAGAATGATAACGGGCTTGGGTTCTACATGTATCGTCTCGGGTAGACGGTTAGAGATGATATAAGAATAGGTAGGCTGTTCAATGGCCTGGCCATTCTTCAGCATCTTGATATGCTCTGTAAGTAACTTCCAGTCGAAGGCATCAGGGTGGTCGAAGTTGATAGCTTTACGCTCTTCATCAGTCAACGCCGTCGTATCATTGTAATACGAGTCCAAAGGCACTATAGCAGCACAATGAGCTGGCAACACACTGGCAATTCTCTTGACGACGGTAGTCTTTCCAGAGCCTGTACCGCCTGCAATTCCGATAATGTACATTCTGTTTTAAATATTATTGCTTTTGTTCTTTTACAAGATAAACGAGTGAAGGCAAATGGTCGCTATAGCCATCAAGCCACACACCACCGGCATGCGTACGCAACGGGTTGCCTTTGTAACGGCCGTCCTGCTGGAAGAGATAGTCACGACGGAATATATGTGCCTGCCAGAATTTCAGCGTCGAGTAGTCCTTCGAGCCTTTCTGGTTGAGCAGCGAGTGCGACAGGATAATCTGGTCAAAGAGGTTCCATGCTCCGTCATAGCGCAAGGTACCTGTTCCACTGGCATGGATATTCCAGAAAGGATTGTACAGACCGTCGGGCTTCACGTCGTTGATGTTGCGCTTGGCACCCAGAGACTTCGACATGGAAGGATCTGCAGGGTCGTCATTCATATCGCCCATAATGAAGAGTTTCACATTGGGATCGTCCTTCAGCAGCGAGTCCTTCACGGCACGAATCTGCTTACCACCCAGCTCACGATAGTAGCTCACGGCACCACGCGAAGGCAGGTGATTGACAATGATGGTGACATGCTCGTCAGCCAACGTACCACTGACAACGAAGAATCCACGGGTGGCACGATGGGCATCCTCGGGCTTGTCATATATATAAGGTACAAGCTTCACATTGCGAACCGTAAACAATGCCGGATTATACAACAGTCCACAGTCCACACCACGATGGTCCGGACCTTCTATCAGCAGATGCTGGAAGTTGCGCTTCTTCAGAGGCTCCTGTTCGCAGAGATCTGCCAGGCAGCCATCATTCTCTACCTCAGAGACGCCAATGGCGGCACATCCTACCGAAGGAAGTTTGTCAGTACCCATCTCAGCGAGCACTCGTGCCATATTGCGCAACTTATGTTTGTATTTCAGTCCTGACCATTTATTCTTTCCGTCGGGCAGATACTCATAGTCATTGTGGCCCTCATCGTGGCAGGTATCAAACAAGTTTTCGAGGTTGTAGAAACCAATGGCATAGACAGAATATTTCTTCTCCTGAGCCATCACACTTACTGTTCCTAAAAGAACCAGTACAGCAAACGTCAACAACAGTTTTTTCATAGTTTTACATTTAATTGTCAATTTATGGTTGCGAAGTTAGTGAATATTTTGAGAAAAACCAACTTTTTTCAAAAAAAAACACCAAAAGATACTCTTTTTTTCATTTTATTCCTTAACTTTGCACCAAAACAAAAACATAGTTACAAAAAAACTAACGCTTATGAAAAAACACCTTAAATTACTTTTAATGGCTTTTTGTGTCGTAAGCTCAGCATCAGCCCAGGTGAAGGAGGCTACTTCCGAGACTGACGTCAAAGCAGAACTGACCGAAGAAGCCTTTACGTTTACTGAAGCCCAGATTGGTGGAGACGACGATGTTGCCCAAAACATTACCATTGTGGGTTCTAACAACAACGTGTATGCCAGCCAGGTGGGTTTCCGCTTCAGCGCTGCAAGATTCAAGTTCAGAGGTTACAACTCGAAGTATAACGAGATGTACATTAATGGCAACCCGGCCAACGATGTGGAACGTGGTGAATTTAACTTCTCCTTCATTGGCGGTTTGAACAACCAGACGCGTAATGTGGAGTCGGCACTGCCTTTCGAGGACAACAACTTCGCCATGCCGTCAATGGGTGGTTCAAGCAACTACAACTTCCGCCCCAGTGCGATGGCCACAGGGTCTCGCGTCTCGTTGACAGGTGCTAACCGCAACTACACGGTGCGTGGTATGTACACCTACAACACGGGTGTTCTGCCTAACGGATGGGCTTTCTCGGGCAACCTGACTTACCGTTGGGCTAACATGGAGACTGCCAACGTTGAGGGTACTTTCTACAACGCGCTGAGCTACTTCTTTGGTGCCGAGAAGATTATCAATGACCAGCACTCTGTTTCACTCGTCACTTGGGGTAATCCCACAGAGCGTGGTGCTCAGGCTGCTTCTACCGACGAAATGTACTGGATTGCCAACAACAATTTCTACAATCCTAACTGGGGTTATCAGGATGGCAAGAAGCGTAATTCCCGTATCGTTAATAGCTTTACCCCCTCAGCATTGCTGACCTGGGACTACAAGATCAACGAGGACATGAAGCTCGTTACCAGCCTGTTAGGCAAATACTCTATGTACAGTAGCACTCGTCTGAACTACAACAACGCATCCAATCCAGCTCCAGACTACTACAGCTTGATGCCTTCATCCTTCTATGATGTATGGAATGACGAAGGAACTGATGTCGATTTAGCCAACTGGAAAGCTGCCTACGATTACCTGAGTTCATCGAAAGCTAACCGCCAGCTCAATTGGGACGGCATGTACCATGCTAACAAATCTGCCAATTTACAGGGAGTCGATGCCATGTACTATCAGCAGGCCTACCACGATGACCAGTTGGCATTCAGCCTCAGCAGCACGCTGACCACTCGTCTGAGCAAGAACTCACAGCTTAACCTTGGTTTCAACCTCTCTACAAACAAGGGTATGCACTACCAGACGATGGAAGACCTGTTGGGTGCCAATAGTTTCCACAACATTAATACCTATGCTATTAGTCAATATGGAGATAAGGCTGATGAAATACAGTACGACTTGAACAACCCCAACGCTTTAGTTAAGAAAGGCGACCGTTTTGGTTATGATTATAACATCTTAGTAAACAAGGCTGGTGCTTGGGCTGGTTATTCTGTTGACTTCACCAAGCTTCACCTCTTCTTGAACGGACGCGTAACTGGCACTTCTATCCAGCGTGAAGGTAAGATGCGTAACGGTTTGGCAAAAGACAACTCATTCGGCAAAGGCGGCACGGCCAAGTTCCTGGATGGTGGCGGTAAGATTGGCTTACACTACACATTAGGTAAGGGCGTTGCAATGATGCTCGGTGGCGGTTATGAGTGGAAAGCTCCTACTGCACGTACTGCTTTCGTAGCTCCACAAGTAAACAACGATTTTGTGAAGGATTTGAAACTAGAACGTAACATGAGCGCTGAGTTCGGCATGATGTTCACCTTCCCTTGGTTGAAGGCCAACGTCAACGCCTACTACACTCGATTGGAAGATGTTACAGAGTATTCGATGTACTATGATGATATCAACCGCTCATTTACCTACGTATCGCTTACAGGTATCAATAAGGAATACTATGGTGTTGAACTAGGCATGAATTTCAAAGTCACCGAGCTGTTCAGCATCAAGACCTTAGGTACTATCAGCGAGGCTAAATACATTAACAATGCCAATGTAACCTACATGATGTCTAACGCTGAGCCAGACTCAAAGACTGGCAGTCTCTATCATGAAGACATCTGCGTCAACAAGGGTATGCGCGAAGGCGGCACGCCACTTGCAGCTGCCAGCATTGACCTGTCATACCACTGGAATTTCTGGTATTTCGACCTCATTGGCAACTACTACGACAAGATTTACCTTTACTACTCACCAGTTACTCGTTACTATAGTCCGCTACCAGACAAGGACGGTGATGGTATAGCAGAGAATGTCGATGCTGATGGAAACACGCTAATGCCAGAGGGACAAGCAAAAGGCAAAGGAGGCTTCATGCTTGATGCATCT
Organism: uncultured Prevotellaceae bacterium; assembly: GCA_900313235.1. GTDB lineage: Bacteria > Bacteroidota > Bacteroidia > Bacteroidales > Bacteroidaceae > Prevotella. The sequence goes on from OMQN01000018.1 coordinate 27,961, forward strand.
ATCAGCAAGAGTTTCCGTCTGAAGAAGGGACAGCTCAGAGTAAACCTCATGGTTTCTAACATTCTGAACAACACCAGGCTTTGTACGGGTGGTATGGAGCAAAGTCGTCGTGACTATGATGCCACAGGAAAGAAAATCCGCACATATTCTTTCCTCAACAGCCCAAAGAAGTTCTATGCTAACGGCATCAACGGTATGATTCAGTTAACTTACTTGTTCTAAACAGAAGGAGGACACAACGTATGAAGAACATTAAATATTATATCATCGCTGCTGTTTGCGGCTTGTTTACTGCCTGTCAGAATGGCGACTGGGACGAACCTAATCTGACGACACCCCCTTACGGCAACAATAATATTGTAGAGGATGCTTCAAAACAAATGACAATCGACGCATTCCTCAAAAAATACAAGGACTATCTGTTTGAAGACCAGGATAAGATTACCGAAATTACTGAGGACATCCAAATTAAAGGTTGGGTAGTAGGCAATGATATCGGTGGCAATATATATAAAAAAATATATATACAAGATGACACTCGTGCTCTTGAGATTTCCGTCAACCAAAGTGGAATGAACGGTATCCTGCCTATAGGTCAAGAAGTATTGATTGACTTAAAAGGATTACACGTAGGTGGTTACCGAAAAATGCCACAGATAGGCATTCCATATGGAACCAGTATTGGACGTATGTCGAAGGATTTGTTTGCTAAGCATTTCAAGATTCTGCAGAATTATGATCCTAATCATATCCAGCCCGTAGATTTTGAAACCATCAAGGGCGATAAGAATACAAACTGTGGTAAATTGGTCATTCTCAAAAATGTAACATTTGATGATGCTGACGGTGAAAATACTTTCGCTCCTCAGGGAGAAAATTACACCTCACGTAAAATCGGCATGGGAAGTAATGTAGTAGTTCGCACTAGTAGCTACGCCAGATTTGCGGGTGACAAACTACCAACCACTCCATGCGACATCATCGGTATTGCCTCTCGCTACAATAATGATTGGCAAATTGAAATCCGCAAGACTGACGATGTTATAGTAAAATAAAAGTAAAATCAAAAACCTAATATGATTATGAAAAAGACAATCAAATCATTGCTCGCCCTTGCGGCTGTAGCATTTACATTTGCAGCATGCTCTGACGTTCCAGAGCCTTATCCTGCTCCAGGTTCTACCCCCAAAGAAGAAATTGGTGACGGAACAGAAGAAGATCCACTTACCGTTTCTAAGGCTATTAAGAAAGGATCTTCTACGGGTGCCTTCGTAAAGGGATACATTGTTGGTTACATTTGGGGAACCAAAGCCGATGTCGGTGCTGTATTTGGTGCGTCTGATACTGCAACTGTGGCATCTAACATATTGTTTGCTGAGTCAGCAGATGAGACCAGTGTTTCAAAATGTATGCCAGTTCAGCTTCCAGTTGGAGCTGTTCGTACTGCTCTGAACTTGAAAGACAACAAGGGTATGTACAAAAAAGAAGTAACTCTCTATGGTACTATTGAGAAGTACTTCGGCAATACTGGAATGAAGCAAGTTAGTTATGCTATTGCAGATGGTCAGACGTATGGAACTAAGCCTGGAGAGCCAGAGCCCGAAGGTGAAGTACAGACTGTTACTATTGCTGAATTCAATGCAGCATCTGTAAGCACGGCAAACTGGTATCAACTGACTGGAACAATTAAGAATCTTAAGGACGGTGACCAATATGGCAATTTCGACATTGAAGATGCGACGGGTTCTGTTTACGTCTATGGTCTGCTTTCTGAGAAAGGCGGCCAGAGTAAGAAATTTCAAGAACTGGTTGCCGCCAAGGGTATAGCTAACGGCAAGAAAATTACTATTATTGGTAAGCGCGGAGAATACAATAGCAAGATTGAGGTTCTTGATGCATACTTTGTAAGTATTGAAGACGGTGAAGGTGGTGGGAATCCACCAACAAGCGACGTTGGTAGCGTTGATTCTCCAAAGACTGTAGCTGAGGCATTGGCAGCAATTAATGCTTTGGAAGATGGAGCTACAACTGATGCGAAGTGGTACGTCAAAGGAAAAGTTGCCAAGGTCGCTACCAAGGCAGACGAGATTGGCCCTAACACAGAAAAGAAATATAAGGATATTAATTACTACATCTCAGAGGATGGTAGCGAAAGCAACACAATTTATGTATATCGCGGCAAGAACCTCAACAACACAGACTTTACTTCAGCAGACCAGTTGCAGGTAGGTGACGATGTTGTCATTTATGGTAAGCTACAGAAGTATAAGAATACAAATACTGGAGAGATTGTTCCTGAAATGGCACAAGGGAACTATCTTGTAAAGACAAGTAACGCAAATGCTAGTAGCGGCGGCGAAGGCGGTGGCAGCGGTGAAGGCGGCGGAAGCGGCGAAGCCGTATCTGAACTGACCAATGGTGACTTCGAGACATGGGCAGACGGTCTGCCCACTGGTTGGAAGTCAGCTTCTACAGCAAGTTCAGCAACATTGGAGCAGAGCACCGATGCTCATGGTGGCAACTATTCAGTTCTCGTAAAGGGCGGAGGCACAGCAAACAAGCGCCTTGCCAGCCAGGAAATTAAGTTGGCTGCAGGTACATATGTATTTGCATTCTATGCAAAAGCAGTTACATCGGATGTCTCACAAGCACGTCCTGGCTACGCCATTGTTATTAACGGTGCGATAGCTAACAGCGACTATAAATACGGTAATTATTCGACTTTAAGCAATAGTGAATGGACATTAATTAAAAATGAGTTCACCCTCGATGCAGAAACCACAGTATGCTTACTCGTCATGAATCCAAAGGCAAATTCTGATAAAACTTCAGGAAAAGACATTTTGGTTGACGATGCCACACTGACAAAGAAATAAGTCATCAAGCAAACTTATATCAATCGGCTGCACACCACCTCGGCGTGCAGCCGTTTTTTAAGACATCATGACCAAAACCAGAGAAGAAGCCATAGAGGCGAGCATCAA
>OMQN01000036.1 GCA_900313235.1 uncultured Prevotellaceae bacterium
TATGGATATCCTTTTGAGTCTTCTCAATTTTCAGAAGACTCAACCTATATGCCTTTAATTCGAATTAGAGATGTGAAACCTGCAAAAGCTAGTACATATTATTCTGGTGAGTTTAATGAGGTATATAGAATAAAGAAAGGCGATATTCTTGTAGGAATGGATGGCGAGTTTAATCTTGGGAAATGGAATGATAGAGATGGGCTACTTAACCAACGAGTGCTTAAACTAAAGGGAAAAGACGGATATAGCATTGATGGTTATTTATTCCATTATATGGGTTCTGTTTTTAAAAAAATAGAAAAAGAAACTGCTGGCGGTTCGGTAAAGCATCTTTCTGCCAAGGTTATAAATTCTATCCTCATCCCCATCCCTTCTCTTGAAGAGCAGACTCGGATAGTGGGAATTCTTGATACCTTCACTTCTGCAATAGACAACCTAAAGGAGCAGATAGCCCAGCGAAGGAAACAATATGAATATTATCGTGACCAACTCCTTGACCTCGAAGGGAAGCCAGGGGTGGAGATGAAGACATTGGGAGAAGTGTGCGATATTAAAGGCCGAATAGGTTTTAGAGGATATACAAGAGAAGACCAAGTTGAAAAAGGTGAAGGGGCAATTTCTTTGAGCCCAGGAAATATTATCAATGGTATTATTGATTATAACTCTTGTACTTATATAACATGGGAAAAATATGAGGAATCCCCAGAAATAATGACATTAGATGGGGACATAATTTTATGTAAAACTGCATCTGTTGGCAAAGTTGCTATGGTAATGAATTTGCCAGAAAAAGCAACAATAAATCCACAGTTGGTTGTTTTAAAAAATATCAAAATTGCAAACAAATATTTGTACTATCTGCTATCAACTTTTAAGATTCAAGCAATATTAAAAGGCTTAGCTGGAATAGGTTCTGTACCTAATATTTCTCAAGCCAAACTCGCGGATATAAAAATTTGCATCACCCCAAGTAAAGAGCAGCAACACATTGTCTCTATCCTCGATACCTTCGAGGCCTCTATACAGAACTTGGAAGCGCAGCTAAAAGAGCGCCAAAAGCAATATGAGTATTATCGGAATAAACTACTAACCTTTGAATGAATATGAAAAAAGCGGAAGTATATGGTAAACGGATAGAATGTTTAATTGGTTTGATATTATTGATACCACCAATATTAGGCGTTGCTGCTTTTACTATATCCATTTTTGCAGGAGATACCCCCGGGTCTTTCGCGAGAATGACCTATTTAAGTAGTGAGTGGACTGCATTAATTAGGGTTCCTTCAGAAACTAGTTTTGATGGATTCTCAAACGGCATAAAAGGATCTGCAGGAGCTATGTCTGCAGCACCTATATACTTAGGATTAATGGCAATGGTTGGAGCATATCTTGTTAAAAACAATATACAATCTTTCTTTATGAAAGGTGAATAGACATATTGCCTATGGACGACTATAAAATCATACTTGAAGAGAAGCAGACGGTGATGGCACGTGCAGACGAAAGCGGCACATGCGGCAACAACGCCACTTGGACATATTCCGAAAAAACACAGACGCTCACCATATCCGGAAGTGGAAGAATGTATAATTATGATTGGGAATGTTCACCATTCTTTAACCGTTCTGATATTAATAAGGTCGTGATAGAATCTGGCATATCCTCTATTGGAAACTTCGCGTTTCAAAATTGCAACAATGTTAGCTTCATCTCGATTCCCAACAGCGTGACAAGAATTGGAATTTATGCTTTCTATAATTGCAGCGGTCTTACCTCCATTACGATACCAAATAGCGTGACAAACATAGAACTTTATGCTTTCTATGGTTGCAGTGGTCTTGCCTCCATTACGATTCCCAACGGCGTGACGAGTATAGGAATTGGTGCTTTCATGTGGTGCAGCAGCCTTAGCTCCATCACGATTCCTAACAGCGTGACGAAGATTGGATTCGAAGCTTTCGCACATTGCACTTGCTTACTAAGCGTTACATCAAATATAGAAGAGCCATATTACTGTAAAAGCAATACTTTTCCCGACGAGACATACCGTAAGGGGACACTTTACGTTCCACAAGGCACAAAAGATCTTTATACAAGAGCCTGTGGATGGTGGAATTTCTTAAATATTGAGCAGAAATCTTCTAAAGCTGCTGGATTGGAATAACGCACGACCTGAATTGTCAATGCGTTTAAAGAAAAAGTATTGCCAATAAATTGGATAATTCGAAATAAATACCTATCTTTGCAAAAAAAATATGAATTATGACATATCTGAATCAGTTTCACAGAGAGGCAGTGGAGAGGAAACTGCGGAAAATAGCAGAATCCATGAAGTCGCCAATGAACTCCGTCGACGCTGCCAATTATATGAAGCGCAATTTCGAGATGGCAAAAGCAATGTAAACCATCTGGATGTTGAACAGCGCGTAACTGAGCTATATGCTAAAGAAAACGGCATGTGGCTCCCAATGAGTGATGTTTTCGATTTGGGTATTCCTGGCCCAAGTGGCAACGAAAACGACACCTATGTTTCTAATGACATCATTTATAAAGTCAACAACCTGCTAAATACTGGCAGTATCCTGCGCTTGCTCGACAGGGTGACATGGCATAACAATCTGTTCTATGACACAGCCTACACCTTGCATGCTTTTACCGGATTTGAAGGTCGTACAATAATGCCAGTATTGAAGCAGCGATTGATAAAAGATGCTGTACCTGCAACAGCCATAGAGATTGAAACCTATATGGCTGCTATTGGATTCACAAAGCAGAATGACAAGGGTAGATATGTTAACAATGAATTCATAGTATGGGATTTGGTGCCAAGAAATGTTCTGAGAGATAAAGATGGCGATATATTTATCATCGATGCAGAAATAGCCCCCAAAAACTAAACCTATCCAATGCCTATGGACGACTATAAAATCATCATAGAGCAGGAACACCAGACGGTAATGGCCCACTACGAGGTGGAGGCTAAGCCCGACGGTGGATATCAGAGTGAGGCGAAGCTGGAGCATGACCTGATAAAACAGCTGCAGAGTCAGGGCTATGAGTATGTCCAAGTGAAAGATGAGCAAGGGCTGCTACTGAATCTGCGCCAGCAACTGGAAACGCTCAACGACCTGAAACTGACGGATGCAGAATGGATGCGTCTGCTACCGATGATATCTAACGACCAGATGACCATACAGGATAAGACGGAGATGCTGCAAGGCAAAGGCTATATCCTGAACATCACGCTGGACAACGGACAGACAAAGAACATCAAACTGGTGGATAAGACGAATATCTATAACAATCGTCTGCAAGTGACCAACCAGTATAAAGAGGAAAAGGGTACCTACAAAAACCGCTATGACGTAACAATACTGGTGAATGGTCTGCCAATGGTGCAGGTAGAACTAAAACGCAGAGGCGTTGACATCAAAGAGGCATTCAACCAGATAAACCGCTATCAGCGAGATTCGTTCTGGGCGGGAAGGGCGATGTTTGACTTCGTGCAGATATTCGTCATCTCGAATGGTACGGAGACAAAATACTATTCAAACACTACTCGCTATGCAAAGGAGCAGGAGTCGATAGGAACACCAAGAGGGAGAAAGACGGATGGCAACACGTTTGAGTTTACTTCCTACTGGACTGACCAGGAGAATACGTTGTTGACTGACCTGAGGGACTTTACCTCTACGTTCTTTGCAAAGCATACCATTCTGAACATCTTGACGAAATACTGTGTGTTCAATGTGGATAAGCAGCTATTAGTGATGCGTCCTTACCAGATAGCAGCGACAGAGAAGATTCTGCAACGCATACAGACGGCTATCTATAACAAATGGCAGGGAACCACCAAGGCAGGAGGATATATCTGGCACACTACTGGTTCGGGCAAGACGCTGACATCATTTAAAACGGCTCAGCTGGCATCGAGGATGGAGTATATCAAGAAGGTGCTATTCGTGGTAGATAGAAAGGACTTGGACTATCAGACCATGAAGGAATATGACAACTTTGAACCCAACTGTGCCAACAGCAACAGCTCGTCGAAGATTCTGCGCGAACAGCTGAAGGATGACAGCGTAAGCATTATCATCACCACAATACAGAAGTTGTCGAATCTGATGAAGCCCAACATATGGGAACAGGATGAGAAGCTGCGCGAGGTGTTGCAGAAAGAGAACATCGTGCTGATATTCGACGAGTGTCATCGCAGTCAGTTTGGCGATATGCACAAGCTGATAGTGAAGCGGGTGAAGAAGTACCTGATGTTTGGATTTACGGGTACGCCCATCTTTGCCATCAACGCCAGCGGAAGCAGCAAATATGCTACTACGGCACAGCTGTTTGGTGGAGAACCGGACAAGGACGGAAAACCGACAAAGGCGTTGCATACCTATACCATTATCAATGCCATCAGAGACAAGAACGTGCTGCGCTTCCACGTAGACTATAGCTCTACGATGCGCATGAAGAACGATGTGGATAGAAAGAAGGTGTGGGGCATAGATACGGATGAGGCGATGCATGACCCTCGACGAATCAGAATTATCGTGAAGTACATTATCGAGCACTTCTCGGAGAAGACATTCCATAAGTTCAACTCTATATTGGCAGTGGATAGCGTGAAGAGTGCCATCCTTTATTATAATGAGTTTAAGAGGCAGTTGGCAAAGACTGATGGTCCTCAACTCAAGGTGGCAACCATCTATACCTTCAATGCGAATGAGGAAGAAGTGGACGAGTGGGGTATGGGAGGCGACGAGAATCCCGAAGAGGTAGGGACGGCACCTGACGTGCAAAGTCGTGATGCGCTGGAGAAGGCCATCAAGGACTATAATAAGATGTGGGAGCCTAACACCAACTACGGCACAGACAGCGAGAAGTTCCAGTCGTACTATAAGGATGTGTCGCAGAGAATGAAGAACAAGCAGATTGACATCCTGATAGTGGTGGGAATGTTCCTGACTGGTTTCGACGCTAAGACGCTGAACACGCTGTGGGTGGATAAGAACCTGAAGATGCACGGACTGCTGCAAGCCTACAGTCGTACAAACAGAATACTGAATGCGGTAAAGAACTGTGGTAACATTATCTGCTTCCGCAATCTGGAAGAGGCTACCAATAAGAGTCTGTCAATCTTTGGCGACGAGAATGCTTCAGGATTGGTATTCATGAAGTCGTTTGAAGAATACTACAGCAAAGGCTATGAGGACGAGAAGGGTAATCAGCATGAGCCATACACGGCACTTATCGACAGGCTGCTGGCGCTGTATCCTGTGGAGACGATACCCAACATCATTGACGAGGAACAGCAGAAGGCTTTCATCCATCTGATGGGCGAGATACTGCGATTGCGCAATATCCTGAATGCCTTTGACGACTTTACTACAGAAGCGCAGATAGTTGACGAGATGCGCTATCAAGACTATCTCGGCTGGTATAATACGCTATACGAGAAATTCCGTCGTAAGCCAGAGAAGCACGAACGCGAGGATATTACTGACGACATCGTTTTTGAGATGGAGCTGGTGAAGCAGGTGCAAATCAATATTCACTATATTCTGCAACTTATCCAGCAGTATCACGACAAGAACTGTGAGGATAAGGAGATTATCGTGAAGATTAGGAAACAGATGGATGCCAGCCCCGATATGCGTGACAAGCGCGACTTGATAGAGAAGTTCATCGAGAAGATGAATCCTCAGAAGGGTGCTGATGTAGGCGATGAATGGGAACGCTTCATTGAGCAGGAGAAGCGCAGTATGTTGCAGAGCATCATCAACGAAGAACATCTGAAACAGATAGAGACGGAAGCCTTTATGCGTCGTGCCTTTATGGATGGATATGTGACGGAAACGGGTACGGGCATTGCAAAGATTCTGCCACCAACAAATCCGTTCTTGCCAGAGAGTGGCGAGAAGAAACAGACGGTTATCGATAAATTGAAAGCCTTCCTGAGCAAGTTCCTGAATACGAGTGACTCATATCTTCCTAAGATTGTCTATGTAGAGGATGATACAGAACTCTGCAACCTTATAAAGACTCGCCTGCACATGGATAGCAACATAAGTAATGGTGACTTGCAGATTGAGGTGCAGAAGAGGTTTGGCGAACGCTATCCAGGCATGAGCAATAATGATTGGCGCCACATTATCGAAGCCTATACGCCAATGGTAAGAGAGGCGTCAAAGCCTAAAGCCAAAGAGCTCCCGCTTAGCTATCCAATGGCAGCAGAAGATGAATCCTAATAGAGTGATCATAAGAGAGAAATAATTAAGAAAAATGCTGTCACAGTCACATGTAACGCTCAGGAATACAGGGTGTTAGGTGTGACACCTGTTTTTGGGGTACTCACGGGAGCCCCGGAAAATCATTTTTGATAGGTCACAAACGGGCCTGTGACATTTACTTTATTCTATTCGCCAACTTCGTAGGTTCTCGCCTCGTATCTCAAATGTCTGCTATATGTACTATATCTGTTCTTTCGCAATAATAGTAGATTAATTTGAAACGTCCAATAATATGACGGGCTCTGTAAAGTTTCTTTCTGCCTTTTAATAACGGTTCGGGATATCCTATTTCTGGAAATTTTTCTAAATCTTTATTGAGCGATGATACCTTTGCTGCAAAATTATTTGCCGTTGTTTCACCAAATTCAATAACCCCTTTAACAAGATATCTGTAGAGTTCGTTTTCTGCCCTCTTCTGCCACTTTACTTGAGCCATAATAGTTCTTTTCTGAAACCTGCCATCATTTCGTCAAAGGACTTTCCTTCGCCACGTTCGATTTCTTCTTCAGCCTCGTCAATTCGGGCATTGAGCTCATCCAGCGTGTAAGGTTGGTGATCGTCATTCAGTTCTTCAAAAGAATTAAGCCCGGCTTCATCTGTATTATATAAATATCTGACCAGACAGTGTTTGTCTTCTCGACTAAGATTTTGGACCTCAGTCAACAAACTGCTATTACGCAACTCTGCACTCATTCCATAAGTAGCTGCTGCAGGTTCACTTGCTATATCATTATGTACGATGTCGCTCATCTTGGTTCACTATTATATCCTTACGAGTGCAAAGATACAGATTATTCTATACAAAACAAAGAAAATCAAGATAAATGAATGTTAAATGTTTTGTGATGAAAGACTGACAGGCAGACCTCTAAGAGTTTTTTGGTATTAGCTGTATACGACTGAAATTCTCTAGAGAATTTGTTGTTTCTACAGCTAATACGCGCAGCGGTACAGCTAATATGTGCAGTGGCACAGCTGATTTCTGGAGCAAATGTTGTCAGTCTCTTGTCAGTCTTGACAGTCTCTGAACAGACTGCAAACGCCCTGTACATCGGCGTTTTGTCAGTGTGACAGTCTTTTTTTGCCGACTTTAAGTAAGATGGAAGATGCGTTCGGCGTTGGCAGTAGTCTGGCGGCAAACCTCCTCTTCGCTCACGCCATAGGCCTCGGCCAGACGGGTGACGACGTGGCGGATAAAGGCTGACTCGTTGCGCTGGCCACGCATGGGGACGGGGGCCATGTAGGGGGCGTCGGTTTCTAAGACGATGCGGTCGAGGGGAACACAGGCGGGTAGCACCTCGGGCAGGTGACTCTTTTTGAAGGTCAGCACACCGCCGATACCCAATACGAAGCGGTCGAACTCCAACAGCTGTCGGGCCTCCTGTTCGTTGCCTGTGAAACAATGGAACACGCCGCCAGGCAATTCCCGCGCGAACCTCTTTAATATAGCTACCATCTCGTTCTGTGCCTTGCGGCAATGAATCATCAAGGGCAGCTGTAGTTCTACCGCCCACTTGACCTGTTCCTCGAAGGCTTCCAGCTGTTCCTGCTCGAACTCCCTGCTCCAATAGTAGTCAAGGCCTACCTCGCCGATGGCGATGGGAGGAACCTCACCCTCCGCCCTCTCCAAAGGGAGAGGGGACTGAAGAAGCTGGTGGATGGCAGCCAGCTGCTCACGCCAGTCGGCCTTTACCTCCTCGGGATGCAGACCCAGCATGGGGTAGCAGTAGCCAGGATAGTGGGCACAGACGTCGAGCACAGTGTGACACGACTTGACGTCGATGGCGGGCAGGAAAATCCGGGCGCAGCCAGCCTCGCGGGCACGCTGTACGACGGCCTCGCGGTCAGCGGCAAACTCCTCGCCGTCCAGGTGGCAGTGGGTGTCGATATAAGTGGCTATTGGCATTTGGCAGTTTGCTTTTGGCTTACTTGTTGCGGTGGAGCAGTTCGTCCATATACTGGCGCAGCAGGGCTTTACGCTCTTCAGGAACGTTGACCTCGGAAAGGGTCTGGCGAGCCTGCTGGAAATAGTAGTTGATCTTTTCTTCGCAGAGTGCTCGGATGCCAATCTCGTCGTACAGGCGGGTTACGGCAGCCACCTTCTCCTGGCGGTTGAACTCCTTGGCACCAATCCAGCGTTCCAACTCCTTGCGCTGTTCGTCGTTGGCGCGGTTGAAGGCATTGATGAGCATGTAAGTCTTCTTGTTGGATGTGATGTCGCCGCCAATAGACTTGCCGAAGACGGCAGGATCGCCATAGACATCCAGCAAGTCGTCCTGCAGCTGGAAGGCCAGTCCCACCTGTTCACCCAGTCGATAAAGACGGTCAGCATCCTCTTGGGGAGCGTCGGCCAGTAGCGCACCAATCTTCAGCGCACAGGCCAGCAAGACGCTGGTCTTCAGTCGTATCATCTCGATATACTCGTCCTCTGTCACGTCGTCGCGAGTCTCAAAAGTCATGTCGTACTCCTGTCCCTCGCCAATCTCCAGCGCCGTCTCCGTGAAGATGTCCAACACGGCAGGCATCTTGTCGCCAGGCACCTGCTGCATGCGCTGATAGGCCAGCACCAGCATGGAGTCGCCAGAGAGGATGGCCTTGTTGGCATCCCAGCGGCGGTGTACCGTCTGGTGTCCACGGCGAACGTCGGCATTGTCCATCAGGTCGTCGTGCAACAGCGTATAGTTGTGGTAGGTCTCCAGACCTACGGCAGGCATCAGGATGGTCTCAGGATTCTCGCGCCACAGGTTATAGCCCATCAGCATCAGTACGGGACGAATGCGCTTGCCACCCAGCGAGAGTACGTACTCTACGGGGTCGTACAGTGACTTAGGTTTTCTCTCGTAAGGCAGCTTGGCGAGAAAATCGTTCACCAGCTTTAGGATTTCATTAGAGGATTTCATCATTATCTGTTTTTAATTATAGTCTGAACACTATGGGTATGCACACCTTGGTGCGGCAGGGCTCGTCGTGATAGACACCCGGTTGCCATTTGGGCATCAGCTTCAGCACGCGCAATGCCTCGTGATCACATTCTGTCGACAGCGACTTGGTAATCTTTATACCTGTGATGCTGCCGTCCTTCTCTACATAGAATACGGCAACCACCTTGCCCTGCGTCTTGTTGGCCTTGGCCACAGAGGGGTAGCGAAGCGTTCTGGTGAGCCATTTCAGGAATTCCACAGCACCTCCAGGATACTGCGGCAGGTCCTCTACCACGTGGAAGTTCAGCGGATTGTTCGGGTCTACCGTCAGTGGCGCCAGCGCTTTGTCGTCCTGCTCCTCTTCCAGTTCTTTCAGCAGTTGCTCGTCGTCATCGTTGCCCGCCTCTTCCTCTTCTTCGGCAAGCTCTACCTCAACATCGTCATCGACAACATTGATTTTCTCGCCTTGCTCGTTGGGCTTTTTCTCTTCCAACTGTGTGACAATCTCTTCGTTCGACATGGGAACCAGTTCACTCTCATGTATCAGGTCGGTCAGGTCGATAGGGTCTATGTTGTCTGCCGACTCTTGCGAGTTCCACTCCAGCGCCACATAGAATACAGCCAGCACAAAGATGAGTCCCAGAAGGAATCCTGTCGCTCTTCGCTGCTCCATATCGGCCTGTTGTGTCTTCTTGATTTCCATTTCGCGTACAAATTCGTTGCAAAGTTACGAATTAGTGAGAACAATACAAAACAAAAGGCGACTTTTGTTTTTGATTTGTTTGGAGATAACGCAAAAACTCCCTACCTTTGCAACACAAAGAACGAAAACTAAATGAGTGATATTTATGAATAAGGTAGTAATGATTACTGGTGCCACCAGCGGAATAGGTATGGCTTGTGCACGCAAATTTGCCGAGAACGGTGACAGACTCATTCTCACAGGAAGAAATGAAGACCGTCTGGCTGACATCAAGAAAGAACTGGTAGCGCAGGGCGCTGATGTGCTGACGCTGGCCTTCGACGTGCGAGACCGCGAAAAGGCTTCGCAGGCTGTCAAGACGTTGCCTGCTGAGTGGCAGAAGATTGACGTGTTGGTAAACAATGCCGGCTTGGCACTTGGTCTGGAACCAGAGTTTGAGGGCAACCTGGACGATTGGGAGACGATGATAGACACCAACATCAAAGGACTCCTGACGATGACGCGCCTGGTGGTGCCTGGCATGGTGCAGCGCAATAGCGGACACATCATTAACGTAGGCTCTGTAGCAGGCGACGCTGCCTATGCCGGTGGCAATGTGTACTGTGCTACGAAGGCTGCCGTAAAGGCACTCACCGATGGCCTGCGTATCGATGTGGCCCATACTGCCATACGTGTCACCAATCTGAAACCGGGACTTGTGGAGACGAACTTCAGCAACATCCGCTTCCATGGTGACACGGAGCGTGCGGCCAATGTATATAAAGGTGTTAAACCCCTTACTGGCGACGACATTGCCGATGTGGCTGTGTATGCCTCCAACGCACCGGCACACGTGCAGATTGCCGAGGTGCTGATACTGGCCACTCACCAGGCAAGTGGTAGCGTGATTGTCAGAAAGTAAAAGAAAAACAGCTAAGCCCACTCGGCTTAGCTGTTTTCTTTTTGTTTAGTAGTTCTCTGCTCTCACCTGGAAGTAAGACTGCGGATGGTCGCAGACGGGACATACGTCGGGAGCCTTCTTGCCAATGACGATGTGACCGCAGTTGCTGCACTGCCAGATGACGTCGCCGTCCTTAGAGAAGACGCGCTCGTTCTTCACATTGTCCAACAGTTTGCGGTAGCGCTCCTCGTGAGCCTTCTCAATCTTGGCAACACCCTCAAACTTCTCGGCAATCTCGGGGAATCCCTCTTCGCGAGCCTCACGAGCCATGCGGGCATACATGTCTGTCCACTCGAAGTTCTCGCCACCAGCGGCAGCCTCCAGATTGCTGGCAGTATCCTTGATGGCACCGCCCTCTAAGAGCTTGAACCACATCTTGGCATGCTCCTTCTCGTTGGCAGCAGTCTCTTCGAAGATGGCTGCTATCTGTACGAAGCCGTCTTTCTTGGCTTTGGAAGCCCAGTAGGTATACTTGTTGCGGGCCATTGACTCTCCTGCAAATGCTTCCTGCAGGTTCTTTTCTGTTTTTGTTCCTTTCAGATCTTTCATAGGTTTGTATTTGTTTAGTGAATAAATAAAATCATGGATGGCAGCAGGTGAACTGCTGACCGCTACAGGCTGATCTCGCCACGGATGCACTGGTTCATGTAGTAGCGCACCTGTTCCGGGTCGTTGTAGTGTGACTGGAGAAACATCAGTTTGGTGACGGCACTCTCGACGGTGGAGTCGTAACCGCTGACCACGCCAGCCTCCTTCAGCTGGAAGCCCGTGTCGTAACGGTTCATCTCTACACAGCCCTGCATGCACTGACTGATGTTGACGATGACCTTACCATTGCGCGTACCTTCTTTTAATGCGTTGAGCAGCCACGGGCTCTGGGGCGCGTTGCCACTGCCAAAGGTGCGCATGACGATAGACTTCAGGTTGGGTGTGTGGATGATGTGACGGATGAGGTCTTCACGCACACCAGGAAACAGTGAGAAGATGATGACATTGTTGTCCAGACGGTAGTGGGGCGTCATGGGTTTCTGCCAGTCGGGCTGCAGCATGCGGTGGCGGTGGTAGACGATGTTGACACCAGCATCGACAAGGTGAGGATAGTTGAACGACTCGAAGGCGTTGAACTCCTCGGCACTCTGCTTGGTGGTACGGTTGCCTCGCAGCAGGTGGCCATTGAAATAGATGCCTACCTCGGGTACCAAGGCATGGCCGTCGGCATCTTTGCTGGCCGCAATCTCTATGGAGGTAATGAGGTTCTCCTTGCCATCGGTGCGCAACTGTCCGATGGGTAGCTGAGAGCCTGTAAAGATGACAGGCTTGGTCAGATTCTCCAGCATGTAGGAGAGGGCAGAGGCGGTATAGGCCATTGTGTCGGTGCCATGCAGCACGACAAAACCATCGTAGTCGTTGTAGTGGTCGGCGATGACGTGCGACAAGTCTGTCCACAGCCGTGGCGACATGTCGCTGGAGTCGATGGGCGGATTGAACTGGTGGGTGGCAATCTCCGTATCAAACTGGTTGAGCTCGGGAACGTTCTGCAGCAAGTGCTGGAAGTCGAAAGGCTCCAAGGCACCAGTCTGTGGATTGCGGTTCATACCGATGGTTCCACCCGTATAGATGAGTAATACTCTGTTTTGCATGTCGCAAAGATAAGAAGAAAATGTGAGATAAGGAAGTGTTTACATCATTTTTCTGCAAAAATTAAAAGAACTTACCTCAAAAATGAAAAATAATTACTACTTTTGCAGCGTCATTACGTGTATCACTAAAACAATAAACATCAAATAGATTATGAAGCCATTCAATGACAAGAACTTCGTGCTTGACAACGAGGTAGCACAGGACCTGTTTCACAACCATGCGGCTAAGATGCCCATCATTGACTATCACTGTCACCTGAATCCGGAGATGGTGGCCAACGACCACCGCTTCAAGAGTATCACTGAGTTGTGGCTGGGTGGCGACCACTATAAGTGGCGTGCCATGCGTACTAACGGTGTCGAGGAAAAATACATCACTGGCAAGGATACCTCTGACTGGGAGAAGTTTGAGAAGTGGGCCGAGACCGTTCCCTATACGCTGCGTAACCCGTTGTATCATTGGACGCACCTGGAACTGAAGACCGCCTTCGGCATCGACAAACTGCTGTCGCCTGCTACTGCCCGTGAGATTTTCGACGAGTGTAACGAGAAACTGCAGCGCCCAGAGTTCTCAGCACGTGGACTGATGAGACACTATAACGTGGAATGTGTCTGCACCACCGACGACCCTGTCGATGACCTGCACAACCATATAGAGTATGCTGCCCACAAGGCGGCTGACGACCCCATGATGTTCCCTGCGTGGCGTCCTGACAGAGCGATGAACATAGAAGCGGCAGACTTTGCCGCCTATGTACACCAGTTGGAAGAGGTGAGTGGGGTCACCATCACCAGGTTCACTGACATGGTCGATGCCCTGAAGAATCGCCATGACTTCTTTGCTGCCAACGGCTGTAAGCTCAGCGACCATGGTCTTGAGGAGTTTTATGACGAAGAGTATACCGATTCGCAGATTGAGACCATCTTCGAGAAGGCTATGCGTGGCCAGCAGATGTCGAAACTGGAAATCCGCCAGTACAAGAACTGCTTCCTGACCGTGATGGGCGAGATGGATGCCGACAGCAACTGGACACAGCAGTACCATTACGGTGCCATCCGCAACAACAATACCAAGATGTTTAATATGGTGGGTGCCGACACTGGCTTCGACTCTATTGGCGAGTTCAATACGGCTAAAGCGATGTCAAAATTCCTTGACAAACTGAACTCAGAGGGCAAACTGACTCGCACCATCCTGTATACGCTGAACCCTTGTGCCAACGAGATGATTGCCACCATGCTCGGCAACTTCCAGGGCGGTGAACCAGGAAAGATACAGTTTGGCTCAGGCTGGTGGTTTAACGACCAGAAGGACGGCATGGAGCGCCAGATGAACGCCCTGTCCGTACTGGGTCTGCTGAGCCGCTTTGTTGGTATGCTGACCGACAGCCGTTCGTTTGTGAGCTATCCGCGTCATGAGTATTTCCGCCGCATCCTTTGTAATATGCTTGGAAACGACGTGGAGAAAGGACTGCTGCCCGACGACCGTGCGCTGCTCGGCAAGATGGTTGAGGACATCTCTTACAACAACGCTCGTAGATATTTCAAGTTCTATTAATAAAAAAAATCGGCTAACCTGCATGGGATAGCCGTTTTTTTTTTACCTTTGCAGCCAGAAATAATAATAAGTATACAAATCGTATGTGTGGAATTGTAGGATATATCGGTACGAAGGATGCTTATCCCATACTGATAAAAGGGCTGCGAAGACTGGAATACCGCGGCTATGACTCGGCAGGTGTAGCGCTGATCAACAAGGAAGGAAACCTGAATGTTTACAAGACGAAAGGTAAGGTAGATAATCTTACAGAATATTGTAACGACAAAGATGTCAGTGGCTGTGTGGGTATTGCCCATACGCGTTGGGCTACCCATGGTGAACCATCCAGCCGCAATGCCCATCCGCACTATTCACAGTCGCACAATCTGGCCATCATTCATAACGGCATCATCGAAAACTATGCCGACATCAAGCAGAAGCTGATAGACAAGGGTGTGGCCTTTCAGAGCGACACAGACACCGAGGTGCTGGTGCAGTTGGTGGAATACGTGATGGTCAAGAAGCAGCTGTCTCTGTTGGAGGCTGTGCAGGTGGCCCTCTATCAAGTGATAGGTGCCTACGCCATTGCCATCATCGACAAGCGCGACCCCAGCCAAATTGTTGCTGCCCGTAAGCAGAGTCCGCTGGTAGTGGGCATTGGCGACGGTGAGTTCTTCCTGGGCAGTGATGCCAGTCCTATTATTGAGTATACCGACAAGGTGGTCTATCTGGAAGATGGCAACATCGCACTTATCCGATTGGGTGAAGAACTGAAAGTCGTCGACATCCTGGGTGAAGAGCAAGACTTGGCAGTGAAGACCGTAGACATTGACCTTGGACAGATTGAGAAAGGCGGCTATCCGCACTTCATGCTGAAGGAAATCTTCGAACAGCCAGAGTGTCTCACCAACTGTATGCGAGGACGTATCAATGTAGAGGGCAACCACGTCACACTGTCGGCGCTCATTGACTATCGCCGTCAGATGCTGGAGGCTAAACGGGTCGTCATCGTGGCTTGTGGTACTTCCTGGCACGCAGGACTGATAGGTAAGCAACTGATAGAAACCTACTGCCGCATACCGTGCGAGGTGGAGTATGCCTCAGAGTTCCGCTACCGTAATCCGGTGGTGGGTAAAGGAGATGTGGTGGTAGCCATCTCACAGAGTGGTGAAACGGCTGACACGCTGGCTGCCGTACAGCTGGCTAAGGAGCGAGGCGCCTTCATCTATGGCGTATGTAATGCCATCGGATCCAGCATTCCCCGTGCTACCGATACAGGTACGTACATCCACGTAGGTCCCGAGATTGGTGTGGCATCAACAAAGGCTTTTACTGGTCAGGTAACGGTGCTCACCATGATAGCCTTGGCTATGGGTGAGGCGAAGGGTACCATCAGCCGCGATGAGTATCTGAAGGTGGTAAAAGGCTTGGGAGAGATTCCTGAGAAAGTCCGTGAGGTGCTGAAGACCAATGAGAAGGTGGCTGACCTGGCACGCACGTTTACCTATGCACACAACTTCCTCTATCTGGGACGTGGCTACAGCTATCCTGTAGCGCTGGAGGGCGCCCTGAAACTGAAGGAGATTTCATATATCCATGCTGAGGGATACCCTGCCGCCGAGATGAAGCACGGACCTATCGCCCTCATCGACTCAGACATGCCTGTGGTGGTTATCGCTACCCACAACGCCATGTACGAGAAGGTGCTTTCAAACATCCAGGAAATCAAGGCTCGTCAGGGTAGGGTAATCGCTCTTGTGACAAAGGGTGACAACACCATTGCCAAGATTGCCGACGAGGTGATAGAGCTGCCTGATGTGTTGGAATGTCTGGAACCACTGGTCGCCACCATCCCCCTCCAACTATTGGCCTATCATGTGGCTGTTTGCAAAGGAAAGAATGTCGATCAGCCTCGTAATTTGGCTAAGTCTGTGACTGTAGAGTAAAAAAAATGGGCAAATATTTGGCGAAATGCCAAATATTTGCTACTTTTGCATACTGAATACAACTTAAAACACCTTAAAAGCCAATAGCAGAATGGAGCTGAATGAAACTTTTGAGTCCCAAATCAATCGTAGCGACTATAAAATCTTAATCGTTGACGATGTCGTCAGCAATGTGCTGTTGCTGAAGATATTGTTGACGAGTGAGAAGTTTCAGGTGTGCACAGCTTCCAACGGAAATATGTGTATCGAAATGGCCAAGAAGGAGAAACCCGACTTGATACTGCTGGATGTGATGATGCCAGATATCAGTGGTTTCGAGGCTGCGGTCATCTTGAAGAAGGATCCAGAGACACTGGACATTCCTATTATCTTCCTGACGGCGCTGAACAATCCCAGTGACCTGGTGAAAGGTTTCCAGGTGGGCGCTAACGACTTCCTGACAAAGCCTTTCAATAAAGAGGAACTCGTCATGCGTGTGATGCACCAGATACAGTTGGTGGCTGCCAAGCGTATCATTGTGCAGCAGAACGAGGAGCTGAAGCGTACCATCAGCAACCGCGATAAGATGTATTCCGTGATTGCCCATGACCTGCGTTCACCGATGGCAAGCATCCGTATGGTGCTGAACTTGGCCGTCAACGTGGTGTCACCCGATGTCGTCGGTGAGGAAATCTTCAACCTGCTGGATAAGGCTAACCGTGAGTCGGAAGAGACCCACGACCTGCTGGACAACCTGCTGAAGTGGACGAAGAGCCAGACGGGTCGTCTTAACGTGGTCTATCAGGACATCGACCTCGATGATGTTGTTCCTGGTGCTGTGGATATCTTCAAGATGATTGCCGAGATGAAGAAGATCAATCTGCAGTATATCCCTTCTGAGGAGAAGCTCACAGTGCATGCAGACAATGATATGATCAAGACCATTATCCGCAACTTCTTGTCGAATGCCATTAAGTTTACACCAGAAGGTAAGTCTATCGAGGTTTACTATAAGCGTGATGGCGACTTCGCTCGCATCTCAGTACGCGACCACGGCGTCGGCATTGCTTCTGACCGTGTGGGCAGCATCTTTAAGAAAGGTGAGACAACCTACGGCACAGGCGGCGAGGAAGGCTCCGGATTGGGTTTGCAGCTCTGTCAGGACTTTGCCCGCAAGAATGGCGGCGACGCTATGGTAGAGTCTGTTGAAGGCGAAGGATCAGTATTCTCATTCACTATACCCATCAAAAAAGAGGCCTAAGCCTCTTTTTTTTGATGGATGTTTGTTTCCTGTTATTCTGACTTGAACAGGTCTTTGATACCTCCGATGCTGCCCAACAGATTGGTGGCCTCGTATGGCAGGTAGACAGTCTTGGTCTTGTCGCCCTGAGCCAGTTCCTGCATCATCTGGATGTACTTCTGAGCCAGCAGATAGTTGGCAGGGTTGGTAGACTTACCTACAGCCTCAGTAATCAGTTCAATAGCCTTGGCTTCTGCCTCTGCCTTGCGGATACGGGCCTGAGCCTCACCTTCAGCATGCAGGATGGCCTGCTGCTTCTGAGCGTCGGCGCGGTTGATGATAGCAGTCTTCTCACCTTCTGATGCCAGAATCTCAGCGGCCTTCTCACCCTCAGAGGTCAGAATCTGTGCACGCTTGTTACGCTCTGCCTGCATCTGCTTCTCCATAGCGTTCAGTACCGTTGAGGGAGGAATGATATCCTGCAGTTCAACACGGTTCACCTTGACACCCCACTTGTCAGTAGCATCGTCCAGGACGGCACGCAGCTTGGTGTTGATGGTGTCGCGCGAGGTCAGCGTCTCGTCGAGCTCCAGTTCACCGATGATGTTACGCAGCGTGGTCTGTGTCAGCTTCTCAATGGCGTTGGGCAGGTTTGAGATTTCATAGACAGCCTTGAACGGGTCGACAATCTGGAAGTAGAGCAGAGCGTTGATTTCCATCTGGATGTTGTCCTTGGTGATTACGTTCTGCGAGGGGAAGTCGTAGACCTGCTCACGGAGGTCGATAGAGTTAGAGTAGGCGTAGCGGCCGCGAGAGAGTACGACGATGTCCTTGGCGCGGTCGATGAAGGGAATGATGATGTTGATACCTGGATTCAGCGTGGCATAGTAACGGCCCAGACGCTCGATAATCTTGGTTTCCGACTGTGGAATAATCACCAATGCCATCTTGGCGAACAGTATCACCAGTACTACGATGGCAATCAATACATAACTCATAATGTCCATAATATTTAATGTTTAATGTTTAATGTTTCATGTTACAGCGTTTCCACGGTAATAATGGTGCTTTCGCGGCCAATGACGCGCACCGTGGTGTCTGCGGGGATGTCGCTGTCCGACTTGCTGACAGCTTTCCAGAGGTCACCGTCAATCTTGACATAGCCGTTGCCTCCTGCCTGGATGACTTCCGTGACCTTTCCTGTGCGTCCTAAGAGTGCATCGGCATTTGAGACGCGATTGGGGTCGTTCTTGTGAAGATAGCGTAGAGCTACGGGTCTGACAAATATGACACTGAGCAACGAGAAGATGGCGAAGATGAATATCTGCCAGTAGATACTTAAGCCGAGGACTGCCGAGACGATGGCAAAGACGGCTCCAATGGAGAAGCAGATGATGAAGAAGTCACCTGACGAGAGCTCCAGAATCAAGCAGGCGATAGCAATAACAGCCCATACCTGCCACATGTTTTGTAAGAAGTACTCAATCATAATATTTACAATTTGACAATTTACTAGTTACTATTATTATATCGAGAGGATAAAGTCGTCCCAGTCCTTGGTAGATCCTTTCTTGCCAAACACTTTCTGGTAGAGACGGCTGCGTGTTGAGGCTATGCTCTCCTTGGAGTGTGCTGTCAGGATGGCAATGTCCTTTGGTTGCAGTCGGATCTTGATGAGCAGGCTGACGTGATAGTCTTGTTCGCTCATGTTGTAGAGGCTGAACAGCTTCTCTGTGAAACCTGTATAGGTGTCGTTCACGATTTCTGCCAGTTGCTTCCAATCCTCGTCGTCAAGACAGCGCCCCTCGTTCAGATATTGCTTGATGCGCAGATAGACTGACGTGGAAAATATCTGGCTTACGTCTTGTCTGGGTTCGATGACAGCCATCTTCTGCATGGCATGGATGTTGTCCAGGCGACTCTGCAACAGTTGTATCTTGCGGCGGTTGGCCTGCAGCACCATAATAAATAAGGTGATGTAGAACACGGTGCAGATGATGAGAAGAAACAGCTCGCGGTTGGTC
Source organism: uncultured Prevotellaceae bacterium (assembly GCA_900313235.1). Classification (GTDB taxonomy): domain Bacteria; phylum Bacteroidota; class Bacteroidia; order Bacteroidales; family Bacteroidaceae; genus Prevotella. The sequence continues at coordinate 19,227 of OMQN01000036.1, forward strand.
AGTATCATAACGGTTATTTGGTTTTGTTTGATGCAAAGGTAAGAAAAAAACTCATTCCTGCCAAGAAAAAACGTTTGCAAAAGTGTGCAAGCAATGATTGCAAACTTTTGCAAAGCAATTCCGCTGCTGTTTACATGATGTAGACAGCAGCGGAACGTAGAGAAAGATGGTTATGTCTTATTTCTGTACCACCTTGATAGTCTTGCCATTAGCCATGCGAACGATGTTGAGACCTTTCTGCATGTTCTGTACGCGACGGCCGTCCAGTGTGTAGAAATCCTTCTGCTCACTGGCAGTAGCGACATTTACGTTTTCAATGCCTGTGGAGGAAACATCTACTTTCACACGTTCACAATTGTTTACCGCCATGTCTCGTTTGTTATTAGATACAGGAGAGACGAAAGCTGTGATGCTGAGATTCTCTGCAACAAAGTTGGAAGGGATGGTGTAGCTCTTGGTGATTTCGAAATTGTCACCGTCCCAAGTGATGTCATCGCCTTTGTAGTTTGTCAGCACGGCACGCAGGGTGTTGTTGTGCTCGAAATTGTCCGTCCATCTGCCGCTACTATACTGACGACCTGTAAGTCCTTCTTCAGTCAGATAGATAGTTAGCTTATTTCCTGACAACAACGTCTCAGCCTGTTCAACACCTACACCCTTCACCGTTACGTCAAGCTGGCGCGTCTCTGGGTTGTAGGCCTGTTCGATGGAAAGTGTTACAAATGCTGGTGTCGCATTCTTTACCATCAGATTGTGTATTTCTGGCACCAACTGGCTAATATACTGTTCATTGTAGCCAAGACCATAGACAATATCATCTTCGCCTTCTGCCATTTCTGCCAAATACGTGCGATTGAATGCTGCAGCTGGGAAGATGTTTCCTCCCAAATAATTCAGGATACTGCCAACGGTTGAGAAATAATAAGGATCTGTGGACGTCGACTGATTGCCATGAATGGCAACCCATGCCAGATCATCATACTGCTGGTCCATCTGGCGAAGCAACTTATAGCCAAGATAGCAATAGGTGCAGGTCCATGAAGTGATATGCTCGATAAGGAATTTCTGGCGCTGAACAGCAGTCTTGTAGGTTGTGATAGTGGCTGTCTGGGTAGCATTCTCTACATCTGCGATAGGAGCATTCCCGTTGATGGTCGTGAGTGCTGCTTTGAGCGTATGACTGCCTACTGCAACATCTGCGGGAAGTGTCATCAGTGCCTTGACATCAGCGCTCTTACTGGCTGCGATAGAGGTTGTAGCGGTATAGTCGCTGATTTTTACGTCATCAAGAAGCAGTTCAAAGCCCAGAGAGGTAATTTCTTTCTCTCCCATGTTGGTTGCGGAAATCGTCCACTCTACTTGCTCGCCTTGCTGATAGAATGATTTGCTGACCTTTCCTGCACCCAAAAGCAAGTGCTGATCTGGCAATTGGCCTTCGACAATCAGTTGAACTGACAGTGCGCCATCAGAGCCGAGTCCATACCATCCGAGACCACTTCCACCAACACCTGTAGGAATATTTCCGTAGAAGAGGAAGATGCCTTTCTTTGCGCTTTCTTCATAGTATGAAATGGGGTAGCATGCTTCGCTGCTGGTGCCACTTTTCTGATTGTAATCATAACCAACGATAAAGGTGGTGTTGTCTGAAGGTAACTCAAATTGGTCTGCCTCGTCAAACATCACGGTGTTCCATCCTTTTAAACCTGTTCCGACGCTCTTGTTCTTGAACTCTACAATGCCGCCTTTCTCTTCCTTGCTGATAAATACAGCAAAGTCAGGGGTATCGGCACATAGTCCAACACGCATGCCGACGACTTTGAAACCTGCATAATCCTTATAAACTTCCGGTCCGAATTCTGTAGCGGCTTTACAGACACCCGACGTATAGGATCCCATACCTGATCCGTATTCTGCCAAATCGTCTGTGTTATACAAACCGCACAGATACTGGTTCTCGGCCAGTGCGCGGCGACTTGTTAAACGCTCTTGATGTACAGCAGTAGCTGATTTCTGAACAGCAATACCTTTGGCTGTCCTAATGACGGACTGCTGTGCGTGAATGCTTAGAGAAAGCATGCTGGCAATCGCCAGAAACAATAATTTTTTCATGTCGGTATAATTTTTCATTATTTGGTTATTACTTTACGTACACGGCCATCGCTCATCAGGACAATACTGAGTCCGCGCTGACTGCCTTTTACCTGGTTGCCTAACAGGTTATAGCGTCGTACAGCCTTGTGGGTTGCTTGTTGGCTGACAGCCTCTATGCCTGTAGGGTTCACATATTTATAGTTGACAGTTACGGAAAATGTCCTTGCCAGCATACCGTCATAGGTCTTGGCAGTATAAGTGACACTGCATTCACCATAAGCTCCCACCTCTTTGGGCATCCACTCGGACATGATGTTCTGGCTTTCGCCTTGTGGAAGACTGGTCTTGGAAGTCTCTTGCTGCCCTGTGGCAGAATATGAATTACATTCTGTCGGGAAACACAACTGCACCAGACCATTGTCTATCTTGGTGATGTCAGCGACAATGGCTACCTTGCTGTTTGCTGGGGCACCATCGTTCTTTACGAATAAGTCTGAATTGATTTGAGGCATTTCTATGTCCTCGTTCTCCACTTCTGTCCGTGTGATGGTTGCCCCATCTTCATAGACATTACCGTTTTTGTCTGTAAAAACGTATCCCTGGGCAAATACCGCAGAATACATCATCAAAACAATGAATAGCGTAAAGCATTTTTTCATAAGCAATCTATTTTAGTTTGTTGTTACTTTCGTTTTTGCTGCCTGTAGTACGCCGTTGTCATTATAGATAAAGGCTACTATACTCAGGTTGTCTTTGTTCCAGTCGCCATCGATGGCCTGTGTCAACTGCTGTGACTTCTGTTCACCGGCATTCAGAGTGATGGGGTCTCCCCATGTGCCATTGACAGACGTGCGGAATACGTGATGATGGATGTAGTTCTTGTTTGTTGAACCATCAGGCATAAACTGCAGGGCAGTGATGCCATCCTCCAGTACCCATACTTGTAGTTTCCCTTCAATGTTGTCACCCTTGGCATCCTCTTGGATGGTGATCATGATGTTTTCATCATGAAGGGTAGCTGTCAGGGAAAGGTCTACGGGTGAAGGCTTGGTAATCTCCTCTCTTACCGTTGCAGTCCACTCCGTGTAGTTCTGTGGCGCATGACGATTTACCATGCCGATAGGCTGACCATATCCTTTTACGTAATGCTCAAAATACTCGCAACCTGTCGTAGTGGTCAGTGGCATCAGCTTTCCATTGGGGAGCTTTCCGAACTCACCGGAATAGATGCCGACGGCTATCAAATGATTACCATAGGTCTCTTGTAGTTGATTGATGATCTCTGTACCTTTGGGACAGTTGACGCAACGCTGTCCGGTAAAGTCTTCCAACAGCACCACCCGCTGGGCGGCTTCTTGCTGGACATAGATAAGTTGCTCGCTCTCGTCAATATGGCTACACGACAGCAGCATGGTAACGATACCTATTATATATGCGAAATGCTTCATTTCAGTGTGCGGTCTACAGTTAGAAGTTATAGTTATACGACAGTGTGAAACCTTTGGTGGCCGGCACATAGCGGCAGACTCCTCCCGAGCAGTTATAGCCTGCACGGGTGCGGCCATAACCCAGCTGTATGCGATGGGCTCCCGTATTGTAGGTCATCAGTCCTTGATAGTAGTGTATGTCTGTCTCACCACAGTTCCAGAGGTCACTGACGGTAAACATCCAGTGGGGTGCCAATGACAGTTCGGCGAGTGCATAGGCCCAGTCGTGCTGGTCCTGGGCGGTGGTCAGGTATTGCAGTTCTGTGCGCAACTTGGTGTGGCGTGACAACTGCATCAGCGCGTCGGCCACAAAGATGTCGCTGTGAATCATGCCTCCTTCACCTTCAATGACTGTTTTGTTGTAGCGCTGGTTCATATACATCAAACTCAGCTTGATGTCGCGAGTCATGCGGCGTGTCAGTTGCACGTTCAGGTCCTGATAGTAGGTCTCGTCACCCCATTTCAGCCATTGGCTGTCAATAGCTCTGACATATGAGTAGTTCAACTTCACGTTCATGCCGTACTTGCCGCCAAGTGCTGTCTTGCGCGGGATGTTATAGCCTGCCTCTAACTGATAGGCCCACTCGCCGGTAGCCAACTGTGTGGCGTAAGGGTAGAGGGCTGCCAGGGCGTAGGTGTGATCGAGTGTGAAGGCTGGCAGGTGGTTGATGAAAGCACCTGTGCCTGACATGTTACGACGACTGCGAAACGCCATATTCTCTGAACGCTTGGCCTGCAGCAGGAGGCTGAGACCTCGCAGTGAATAAGAGGTGGAGAGCATGGCTACCTGTCCGCTATGGTAGCTGAAGCCGTTGTCGAACGATGGGTCTTGTGTCTTGTGGGCATATTCCACCAACATGCTCCATGGTCCTTTGTCGATATTGGCGCGGAGGTCCCACGCATTGACAAACTTGGGCAGGTTATAACGATGTGTGGGGTCGGCAAAGATGTCTTCGTCTTGCTCGTATTTGTTGACCCATGAGGCACCTATCGTGAGGTGGGTACCGCCGTTCTGCATCGTAGGTATCCACTCGTCGAGGGCTACCTCGCCATCCAGTCCGGATACCAGTCCGCCATCCCATCTCCAATAGCGGCGCTGTTTGCCGCTTAATGCCTTAACCGTAAGGCCTTTCATGGGACGTAACGTCAGTCGGCCGCCGAGCAGGGAGTTGTCGATGCCCAGCGAGCGCTCTTCGTAGGTGCGCAGTATGAAGCCGGAACCAAACTGCTCATAGAATGTTCCCGCTGTGAGTTCTGCACAGCCAAGCTTCCCTTTTACCCAAAAGTGGGGAACACCCCAACCCTTGAAGTCGTTCTCAAAACCAGGCAGTGGATGATCCATATACTCAAAACGCATGCCTGCATCAACGTGCGTGCTTTGCATCTGCAGGTCTACGTAGGTGTTGGTGAGCAGGTCGTCGGTCTTGGTGGCTCCAGTCTTTGTGTCTTCTTGTGGTATGAGGATGTCACTCTGTATGCTTCCTGACAGCGAGAGACCTTTCTGCTCCTGTGCATTGGTCAGCAGACAGCATGCAGCGACAAGTGTTGTCAGTAGTTGTCTTTTCATTTTGTCAACTCGCGTACCTTATTAATAAGTTCCTCTTCAGCACCGTCGGTATAGCCGTTGTGCTTGTAGACAATGGTACCTTGTCCGTCGACAATGAGTACAAAAGGTATCGTTTGGATGCCCAAGGCACGTTTCAAGTCACCATTAGGGTCAAGCAGCACTTCGTACGGCCATCCATGGTTGTTGACAAGAGGCTTCACCTTGTTGATGTTTTGTCCTTGGTCAATGCTGACGGCAAAGATTTTTATACCTGTCTCTTCCTGCCAGTCTTCGTAGACCTCGGCAATGGCGTCGAGTTCACGATTGCAAGGTTTGCACCATGTGGCGAAGAAGTCGATGATAAACGGCTTTCCATTGTTTGATAGCGTGTCCGTTTGTACGCTCTGACCGTTTAGGGCCTTCAACGTAACAGCTGGCAGTTGGGCATGGAGCAGGCCTATGGAGGCTATCCATGCCATAATGGATAATGCAAAAATCTTTTTCATTAGTTATCGTCTTTTTTTGTGTGTATTGTTCTTACTTATAGCTGTTGCAGACGGGCAATGTATTTTCCGAGGATGTCGAACTCCAGATTGACAACGGAGCCGATGCGAATATCCTGGAAGTTCGTATGCTCCATGGTGTATGGGATGATGGCTACCTGGAAGGTGTTCTGCGTGGGGTTGCAGACTGTCAGTGAGACACCGTTGACGGTGACGGAGCCTTTGTCAACGGTGAAGTAACCCATGCGTGCCATCTCTCGGTCTTCCTTGTATTCAAAGGTGAAATAGGTGGAGCCATTGGCGTCGTCCATGGCAATGCAACGTGCTGTCTCGTCAACGTGTCCCTGCACGATGTGGCCGTCCAAACGCCCGTTCATCAGCATAGAGCGTTCGATGTTGACCTTGTCGCCTACCTGTAGTAGTCCGAGGTTGGTGCGGTCAAGGGTTTCCTTCATGGCAGTGACAGTGTACTTGTTGCCGTCAATGCTGACGACGGTCAGGCAAACACCATTATGAGCCACACTCTGGTCAATACTCAACTCGCCAACAAACGAACAGGTCAGCGTGAAGTCAATATTGTCACGGTCTTTCTTGATAGCTACAACGGTAGCAAACTCCTCAATGATTCCAGAAAACATATCGCTAATTTCTTTTCTCCTTATTAATATATATAAAAGAAAAGGGTGCCGCCCGGTGATGTGATGAAAACTCCTTTGTTAAAAGATTTGAGTACCCTCCGTCGTTGTAATCCACCGGTCTTTCGACTTAGAATTGTGGCCCGCCATTGACAAGAGAAGTCAGCTCGGTTTTCAATGTAATTTGATGAGTATCCCGATCGAACCGGCACAGCTCCCTGTTCTGTTTGCAAAAGTACGAAAAAAAAATGAGAGCGCAATGCTTCGCCCTCATTTTTTTATGTATGATATGCAATTTTTCTTAATAGGCAAAGAGAGGATAGTTTTTCATCGTCTCGTTGACTTCTCCACGAACCTTGGCAATGACTGCCTCATTCTCAGGATCGTTGAGTACTTCCTCAATCCAAGCGGCAATCTGAATCATCAGGTCCTCCTTGGCACCACGGGTTGTGATGGCGGGAGTACCCAGACGGATACCAGAGGTCTGGAAAGCTGAACGGCTGTCAAAAGGTACCATGTTCTTGTTGACAGTGATGTCTGCGGCAACAAGGGCATTCTCGGCAACCTTACCCGTCAGGTCGGGATACTTAGAACGCAGGTCGACGAGCATAGAGTGGTTGTCGGTACCACCACTGACGATGCCGAAACCGCGCTTTACCAACTCTTCGGCCAGCACAGCAGCATTCTTCTTTACCTGCTTAGCCCATTCCTTGAACTCGGGCTTCAGAGCCTCGCCAAAAGCGACGGCCTTAGCAGCGATGACGTGTTCCAGAGGACCACCCTGCTGTCCAGGGAATACGGCACTGTTCAGCAACTGAGACATCTTCTTGACGACACCCTTCGGAGTGGTGTAGCCCCAAGGATTGTCGAAGTCCTTGCCCAACAGGATGATACCGCCACGGGGACCACGCAGGGTCTTGTGGGTGGTAGAGGTTACGATGTGAGCGTACTTGACGGGGTTCTCCAGCAGACCGGCAGCAATCAGACCAGCGGGGTGAGCCATGTCAATCATCAGCAGAGCACCTACCTTGTCGGCAATCTCACGCATGCGCTTGTAGTCCCACTCACGGCTGTAGGCAGAACCACCACCGATAATCAGCTTGGGCTTGTGCTCCAGAGCCAA
>OMQN01000013.1 GCA_900313235.1 uncultured Prevotellaceae bacterium
GATTGTTCGCGGACAGGCTGACTACGGCTATCTGGGCAGTGCCGAACAGCTGAAGTACATGTACAACCGCAAGAACTCCAAGTCGCCCTTCAAGCACTCGGCTTATGTCAGCAGCAATGCCTATGCCATCGGCATCGAGGCGGGCTACGACATCTTCTCACAGATAGCCTCGCTGCGCGACGACCATCAGAAGTTCTATGTCTTCGGACGCTACGAGACCTACAACCCCTATGCCTCTGACACGAAGGACACGCACTACGGCTATACCAAGGTGCAGCGCATTGCCGCCGGCATCAACTACAAGCCCATCAAGGAGATTGTCGTCAAGGCAGAGTACAGCCACCGTTTCCTGGACAGCCAGTATAACAACGAGCCGTCCATCAACATCGGCATTGCGTACGAGGGATTCTTTAAGTAGTGAAGAATGAAGAATGAAGAATGAAGAATGAAGAATGAAGAATTAAAGGACCACAGATTTAACGGATTAAACAGATATATATACGAACACAGATATTTTAAAACCACTAATTAAACGAATTAAACGAATTGATATATTCACGACCACAGATATTTTAAAACCACTAATTAAACGAATTAAACGAATTAATATGTATATGGTGCGCAGCTAAAAATTAGTGAAATTCGTGAAATTCGTGGTTGAGTGAATCCCTGTAGGGCGCAGCCAAAAATTAGTGAAATTCGTGAAATTCGTGGTTAAAAAAGAAATCTATGGTGGAAATATCAGAGTTAAGAGTTAATTAACCACATAAATATTTAGCACAATGAAAAAGTATTTTGTTCTTCCCGTGGCTGTCCTTCTGGGCGCCCTGAGTCTGTCATCATGCAGCGAGAGCGACGATGACAACAACACAACCACTAACACATTTGACATCGTCAAGACCAGCCCCATCGTCGACGACGACTCCTATCCTGCAAACACCCTGGAGACCAACTACAAGGTGAACACCTTTGGCAATACGGCTATGGACGCCTGCGAGGAGCTGGGCGAGGAGCTGGGCAAGGCGAACGCTGTCATCGGCAAGGCTAAACTCAGCGACGTACAGAGCGACTACCTCTATAAGGTACTGGAGAACGTTGTCAGCAACGTCATCGTACCTACCTACACCCAGCTGGCTGACGAGACGGAGGCACTGGAGAAGACGCTCCACGGGCTGACCACAGCCACCATCACCCAGCAGCAGATCAACAGCGCCTGCGCCGACTTCAAGGAGGCCCGCAAATACTGGGAGCGCAGCGAGGCATTCCTCGGTGGCGCCGCTTCTGACTTCGACGTAGACCCCACCATCGACTCATGGCCGCTGAACCGCTCACTGCTGCTGACCTATCTGGCTTCTGGCCGCACCGACTTCAGCGACGAGGAGATTGAGGATGCCACCATTCTGGGATTCCACGCCCTGGAGTTCCTGCTGTTCCGCAACGGACAGCCCCGCAAGGTGGCCGAGTTCCAAGGCAACGACACCTACAAGGGTTTCGAGAACATCAGCGGCGCATCAGAGCTGGCCTACGCACAGCGCATCTGCACACTGCTCAAGGAGCGCACCTTCCAGCTGCAGGTAGCCTGGGAGGGTGAGACCGCCAAGAACGCCAGTCGCCTGGCCGTTGTCAAAGCCGCTGGCCTGGAGTACCAGACAGAGAAGGGTCTCTCCTTCGGCGACAACCTGAAGTTGGCTGGCAAAAACAGCAAGAGCACCTTCCCCAACCTCACCGATGCCATTGCTCAGCTGTTGTCTGACGACGAGGGCAGCTGCTTCGCCATCTGCAGCGAGGTGGGCACCGCCAAGATTGCCAACCCCTTTGCCAATGCCGACATTGCCTATGTGGAGTCACCTTACAGCTACAACTCCATCACCGACTTTGCCGACAACATCCGCTCCATCCGCAACATCTGGCTGGGCTCTACCGACAAGACGGCCAACGACTACTCGTTCCACACCTTCTTTGCCAGCGTGAAAAAGGCCGCTACCAACAACGCACTGGAGAACGGCTATGTGTCGGCCATCAGCGGCATCAGCAACATGCCTGCACCTTTCGTCAAGTACTGCAGCATCCTGTCTGGCAAGGAGTTCGACGACCCAGACAACTGGGACAGTACGTCAGGAGATGAAGAATAACGTTTTCACTAACGAATAGTGAATAACAAAATATGATAAGCTTATGATAAAATTACAGAAAGTTTTTTCTGTCACGTTCAATGGGCTGTTAGCATTTTCTATGCTGACAGCCTGTTCCGATGACAGCACCAGTTCTTCGCTGACCAAGTTAGGCGAGCTGGAGGACGGTGAGGAGGTCTTTGGTAAGGCCACAGGAAATTTCACTGCCGAGGAGTGGTTCCCTGGTGGTGAGTTAGGAACTACGGAGAATGCCAGCTACTCGGCCATTGCTCCTGCTGCCCAACAGGCAGGCATGGAGGGCGACTTCAACGTCGGCGAGGACTTCTTCGAACACCTCTACACCTTCGAGCAGGATCCTCGCAAGGGACTGGGCCCTGCATGGGTGCGCAACTCGTGCATCGCCTGTCACCCCAGCTACGGCCACGGCAAGCGCCAGACGGAGTATCGTGCCAACCAGATAGGCAACGGCTACCTGCTGGTGGTCTATCATCCTGACGAGGCCTACACCACTGACGGTGTGCGCTACACCACCGAGCAGTCGGGCTACATCAAGGAGGTGACGGGAATGCCGCAGACACAGGCTATGGCGCCCTTCAAGGCTCCCATCGACGAGAATCAGATCAAGATTGAGTGGAAGCAGGTTACCAAGATGCCCAGCGGACTGTCCATGACGTTCCCCAACGACCCTGCTGGCGAGCAGGAGAGCTACTCGCTCATCTACCCTGAGGTCACCATCCCCGTGACGGCCTTCAACACCAATCCGCTACCTACTAATTATGAGGTACGCCTGGAGTCTACCATCGGCATCTATGGCACGGGACTTCTCGATGCGCTGGACGACGAGGACATCGAGGCGCAGTGGAAGAAGGAGTCGCAGTTTGTCGACCTGAACCCCAACATGTGGGACAAAGAGGCTGGCGCCTTCAAGGCCAGCGCCTACTATTCGGCACCTTACAACGACCTGGGCACACATCGTGGCAGTCACGGACCGCTGAAGCGCTTCACCTACGCGATGACGCGTGGTTCCCTGCAGGATGGTGCTGGTGCCAACGCTATCTGGAACATCACCAACGTGACCCGCTCTGACCGCCACTTCCTCTACACCACCCCCGAATGGGCGAAGGCGCAGAGCGAGGATGCCGAGGTTATCAGCTATATCAAGAAGTTTGGCGCCGACGAGAGCAGCCTGCTGCACCCCTACTATGCCGACGGCACAGACGCTGGCATCACCGACCGCGTCTACGAGGTGCTCAGCGCACAGCACATCAGCAAGAAGGAGACCTTCGAGAAGTACCTGCTCAACGGCAAGCCCTACGACGGCAAGGAGGAGATGAGCGACAAGCAGTACTATCAGTTCATGGTGTGGCACCGTGGTCTGGCTGTTCCTGCCGCCCGCAACCTGAACGATAGCGAGGTGCAGCGCGGCAAGCAGCTGTTCTCCGAGATTGGCTGTGCCCAGTGCCACCGTCCTTCATGGACCACGGGCAAGGACAACATGTGGGTGGATGCCTCTATCAAGGCCTATGCTGCCAGCATTGGCAAAGACCCCGCCAGCATGCTGCCCAAATATCCCAACCAGACCATCTGGCCCTACACCGACATGGTGCAGCACCGTCTCTTTATGGAGAACGACATCCGCACAGGCTGGTGCCGCACTACTCCACTGTGGGGTCGTGGACTGAGCCGTCAGCTGACGGGTGCCGACGACCGTCTGCACGACTGTCGTGCACGCACCGTTGTCGAGGCCATCATGTGGCACGGCTATTCCAAACAGTCGCAGGGCTACCGTGCTGCTGAGAAGTTCTATAACCTGAAGAAGGCCGACCGCATAACCTGAAGAAGGCCGACCGCCGTGCTGTGGTCCGCTTCATTGAGTCTATCTGATGCGACAAATACTTTTGATTCTATTATGGATTGCAGTGGGCTGCAAGGCATGGGCTACCCCCATGCCGCAGTCTACGGCAACCCGTTTCTGTCAGTTGCTGGTGCAGGATGCCGATGGCAACATCAAGTCACTCAACGCCTTTGCCAATGGCGACGCACCGCTCTTTGCCGAGTATGTCTTCCAGCACGACGGCTGGCGCGACCTGCGCATCTTTCCGCATGGCGACCGCTGGTATGCCGCTACCGACATGCTGCCCACGTCCCTCGACCACGAGCACCAGCGCTACATCCAGGAGGTTTTCCCGCGCATGCTGAAAGAGATTGATGCCGAGCGCTGGGACGTCGTCGACCAGTACATCGACCGTCTGCTACAGTACCAGCGCCAGTTCAGCAACACCAATCAGGTATCGTCCATCTCCGCCCCCTTACCTGTCATGCTGCTACTCCCCCTACTCTTCCTCATCTTCCTGCTATCCCCACTCCTTCAAAAGCGCAAAAACGAAAAAATATTCCTCCAAAAGGAGTGACTTTCTCAGATTTTATTTGTATCTTTGCCATGTCATTGATGATTTTGCTTGTATTGAATTGCAGCACTAAGGTAAGTGAAAAATCTGACATGACAAAATCCTGGGCCGCTCGGCTTTGCCGCTTTGCGCGTCGAAGAACTTTTTGTTGCTCAGGAACCTATAAAAGCTATTAAACTAAAGTGCTGCGGAATCTAGGAGAACTAAAGATATGAAACCGCTTATCGTCGTCTATTCCTTGTTAATGATGCTGTTCTGCTATTGCCCAGGAGAATCCCTCCATCATGTATGTGAAGATGGGGGTGGAATCGGATTCTACGTACGAAGTGGTGTTCCGCAGTTATACGGGGGCAACGGTTCATTTTTATGTTGACAAGCATACTGGTGTTACAAGGATGGTGGAGAAAGTACCGCTACTTGATATTGAAAACGAGACAGGCAGAATCAATTTGTTTGATTACTTGAAGAAGGAATAGCATGTATTCGCTGAGTTCTGGGCCTTCATGCCGGTATCATCCGACGGAAAAACACGTTGGGTATGGCCACCGCGCCAGCCTTCACCCGCTATACAGCCGTTGCATCAGGTACAGTCCAATGCAGAGAACGGCCTTAAACCTTTCCGAGGTTACTTAAGTTCCGACGAGGCATTCAACATCGAGAACTTCACAACACGTTTTGTGACCATTGCCGATGGCGACGGCTTCTACTACGACTTGCAGGGGCGTCGCATCCAGACAGTTCCTCAGCATCCTGGCATCTATATATCCAATGGTGCTAAAGTGATTGTAAGATAATACCCTATATTTGCTAATCATCGATTTTCTCTGCAGGCTTAGAGAAAATCATATCGAAAGAGAGCAATAATAAAACACTTATCTCGGGGCTTCTCAGCTACAAGCTGGGGAGCCCCTTGTTTATTCATCAAATGTATTCCGTTTGTGTGAGTTATTCCCCTCGGTTTTGTCAGAAAACAGACAGAACTATAGCTTTTTAGTTTTCGAAAATTCTGCAACAGTATCTCTTTCACACAATTCTAAGCGTATATAAGAATAGAGAGCAACAAAAAAAACTAAATATGAAGTATTGTATCAAAAATAATTCGTATCTTTGCATGCAAGATTTAACAAACCACATATGAAAAAACTTTTAACCATGACGATGGCCTTCGTGGTAACGACGGGCTGGGCACAGACAAAAGTCAACATTCAAGGCGTGGCAGCAGCTGACGCTGAGACCATTTATTTTTTCGATAATCTTAATATGAATAGGCTGATAGATAGCACGACCGTCAAGAACGGTAAGTGGAACTACGAGGCTGAACAGCCTATCGGAAGCATGCTAAGTATCGTGGCAGACCCCCAACGGATGCAGTCGATGCAGGATATGCTGAAGAGTCTTACTGCCGTAATGGTTGACAATACGCCTACTGAGGTGGATTTGACTACAGGTAGCGTGAAAGGTTCTAAGGCATCAATGGCTATAAACGAGGCCATAAGAGGACTCTATACCTGTATGATTAACAACTCGAAAGAGGAGGCATATAAGGTGATGCACAAGGTGGTGATGGAGAATCTGGACTCAGAGATTCCTACGCATTTCGTACCGATGATTGCTGAGGCGCTCCCAGTTGGCGACCTTCAGAAGATTTTCGATGCGCATCCGGAATACGCTGAAAATTCTTCGATGAGGGAGGCTAAGGAGCGTCTGAGGATGCTCTCTGGTAAGTCGCCACGCTCTATTGGCAAACCGTTTATCGACCTGACGATGAACGACACAGAAGGTAAGGCGCACAAGCTGAGCGAATACGTGGGCCATGGCAAGTATGTGCTGGTAGACTTCTGGGCTTCGTGGTGTGGTCCCTGTCGTGCTGAGATGCCCAACGTAACGGCATGCTACGAGAAGTATCACGACAAAGGACTTGACATCGTGGCAATCTCTTTTGACAGCAAGAAGGAGGCTTGGCTGAACGCTATCAAGAACATGAAGATGCCTTGGACACACCTGAGCGACCTTGCTGGATGGAAGAGCATCGGCTCGTCTATCTATGAGATCAACTCCATTCCCAGCAACATTCTCTTCGATGGTGAGGGTAAGGTGGTAGATATAGACCTGCGTGGCGAACAACTAGAATCAAAGCTCGCCCAGATATTTGCAGGCAATAAATAGATATGAATCAGAAATACGCATTATTCTTCGACATCGACGGCACGCTGGTAAGCTTTGAGACGCACGAGATTCCGCAGTCTACCGTGCAAGCGCTGACACAGGCCAAGGCCAACGGCTCACGAGTATATATCGCCACGGGCCGTCCTCCGATCATTATCACCAATCTAGGGAGTATTGAGCCACTCATAGATGGCTATATCACCACCAACGGCGCACTGTGTTACGTTGGCAACGAACTGGTAACTTGTCAGGCCATCCCCATGCAAGACGTGATGACCTGTGTGGATGACTGCATGGAGAAGGGTAACAGTCTGATTGTCGTGGGCCGTAAGGATGTGGCGGTGATAGATCCTAAGGGCGACGTGGACCGCATCTTCAGAAAGATGCTGGCAGTAAAGAACCTCGACAAGGCACAGCCGCTTGAAGAGGTACTGCAGCAGGACATTCTGCAGCTGACGCCCTTCTTTCCTGCCGACTATGAACCAGAACTGATGGCTCGTATGTCACAGTGTGTATCAGGTCGCTGGCATCCAGAGTTTACCGATATCACAGCCAATGGTGTCGATAAAGGCAAGGGAATCCTTGCCATAGCTCGCCACGAGGGCTTCAACCCCAGTCATACCATTGCCTTTGGTGATGGCGGAAACGATACCTCCATGATACTACAAGCGGGCATCGGTGTAGCTATGGGTAATGCCATTGACGACCTGAAGCAACAGGCAGATTATATCACAACCTCGGTGGATGATGACGGAATACTGAATGCACTGCGCCATTTCAAAGTGATTCCATAAGATGCCATAGGAACAGATACCAGGTACCTCTTTCATTAGTCGAGCACAAAAATCTATTAACCTATTAACATGACATGCCTCAAACCCTTTGCACATCGGGGTTTGAGGCACGTTAAATGTTTGCTCAACTATTATCATTCATTTACTAAACTATGCACTCTTCAGCGGGACTATCTTGTATAGACGCCTGTTGTTGTAGAGTTGGTGTTCTATGCCGAGCTCCTTCATCGCCAGTCCTAAGTGAATCTTGGTGCTGCGGTCACTCTTGACACTGGGATACTCCGTCTGAATCAACTGCAGAATCTGTGCGCTGTTCAGCGCCTTCACCTTCTCGCCCTCCTCAGGTTTTCTGAAGCAGATGCTGACAATCTCGGCAATGTCTTTCTGCTCCATATAGTTCAGGTTGAGATCCTGGATGCGCTTCACCTCATCGTTGTTAAACCAGTAGGGCGCCTGCAACTCCCTGACCTCGTACAACACCTGCGCATACAACTGCTCATAGTCTATCTCGCCAGTGTTGTCTATCAGCTGCCCCTTGGGAATCGTCAGGCAGATGTATCGACGGCTACCCGTTGCATCCGACAGCGGATGAGGGTTGTTGGTCGTGGCGACGAACGAGGCGAAACGCGGACGATCTTCCTGCGAGGCACCATAGATGGGGCGACCATTGACCTTCGACTTAGACAGCGTCTGCTTCAGAGCCGCATGCTGACTGGGACGGATGGCCTCCAGCTCGTCAAGGTTCACCAGCAGGTTGTTGGTCAGCGCCATCTCTTTGTCGAACTTGTTCGAGAGGTTCAGGTGGTCCAGGAAGTACTCCCTCAGCTGTGGCGGCAACAGGCGTTGCACAAAGGTCGTCTTGCCACAGCCCTGCGCACCAATCAATGTCGGCACACACTCGTTGCCGTGCATCAGGTCCATCTGCAGCCAGTGGGCAACAGCCGAGCGCATCCAAATGGCCAGAAATCCGTGCATCTCCGTACTGATTCCTGGCAGTCGTGAGAAGAGCTGTGCCACGTGGTTCTGTCCGTCCCACTTCGGCAGGCCCTCCAGGAACTCCTTAATAGGATTATGTACGCGTACCTCTTCTGAATGTATCAGCTCCATAATCTCTGTTTTGGGATTTCCCTTCTCACAGATGTTCTCACGCTTGGCACGAATCACGATGCTGTTCAGTGCCTCCAGGGTGAGTGCCCTGTAGTGGGGCTCCTCAGCGGGCAGCGTTGCGAACTCTACCTTTCCGTTCAGCACGTTGCGACGGAACAGATAATTCTCTTGGAGAAACAGCTCTACCTCCAGAGCGTTCTCCTGTGAAGCCGCAAGGGCTTCTCCTTTCAAATTTAAATTGTCACTCATAAAAAACAAAAAATCTTTTGGTAAAATTTATAGTTATTCTCTCGTGGCATGGGAGTCTTTTTCCCAATGTCAGTGCAAAGATACAAAAATAATTTCATTTTTGCAAGAGCTTGACATTGAGCACATTGGCTACTTAGCTGTAGATTTAATATTCCACAGCTATGTAATGAAATAACACAGATTAAGGAAGATTCTTACTTAGGCTCCGGAATTAAATTCCCAAGCCTACGGAATAATTCTCGGGAATTTTGTTAACGGTTCTAAAAAGTTGTTATTCCTGCCTTTTTAGCTAAAAAATCACTTCCAGAAGTCAAAAACTTGGGTGTAATGGTCAAATTTCAGGTTCTCCGTATAGCCTGTCCGCTGAAAGAGTTTGATAATCCATTCCTGCTGCTCAGCGTCGAGCAGTTTCTCACCATGATGGTACCGATAGTAGTTGCTGCTACCATTCAGATACTGATACATCGCCAGGCGAAGTCCTCGCTCGTGCTTGCTCTTCACCTCCTCAAACAACGTCTCGAAACCCCACGCCATTCGTTGAGGTTTACCAGTAGCAAAGAGGCGACAACCCTCTTCACCTATCTTTATATTAGGATAGATGGCAGGTCCCCAATCGCGGTCGTCGGGAATGGCGCAGCCCACCATAAACCGCAGACATTCATCTTTCTTGGGACACTCTTTGTTAAAACACAGCTGGTAGCCCTTCGGCACATTCCGAAAGTCGCGTCCAGCCTCTATTTCTGTAGTTGTTTCCTTTGTCGACATATCTTATGCAAAGTTAGCGAAAAAAGCGAGAACAGCCAAACAAATCAACACTTTTTCTTACAACATTACGCATGTATGTTAAATGTTTCGGCATCATTTAACGTGCCTCAAGCCCCGATGTACAGGGGGGGGGCGGCATGTCACGTTAATAGGTTAATAGATTTCCGTACTCGACTGCCAGCGCGACGTTTCATGAAAATATCTCGCTGATTTATTTTACATTTCGTTCGATTTGCACTATCTTTGCAAAGTAAGAATCAAAAACTAAGAAATAGGTGTGAAACAGGGACCAAATCCCTGTTTCACACCATCACTGGAGAATCTTCTTACCATTCTTTACCACTAATCCTATATGATTGGCGCCAACGGGGTAGCCCTTCAAGCTGTATGTCTTACCGGATTGGCGGTTCTTGTCTTTGTTGTTCTTGATACCTGTATTGGTGGGCAGTGGCTTGTAGCTGACAGAGAAATTGTCAAAGCAGCACCAACTGTCATTCTGATGACCACTGAGCTTGATGCCAATGCGCAGCGCAGACTTGCTCTGCTGTGTGTACTCGATAACATTCTGGTAAGCGCCCTCTGCAAAGCGAAGCGCTGCAGCATGCATGCTGTGAGGATAACCGTTCTGGCTATCTACCCAGCCGTATTGTGAGGCCTCAGGCCATTCCTCAGCATAAAGAGACTTCAACTTCGCCTGCTGACTGTTGACATAGAAGTAGGCTTGAACATCCTCAGTACCAGAACGATAGGATGCACCACCATCATTGGCTGCTACGCGGAAGAGCGCATTACAACTAACGGTGTATACACCAGGTTTCATGGCAGACAGTTGCTGAAACATGTCGAAGTCTTTATTGAACTCCTCACCACACCCGGAACGGTAGGTGGGACTTCCCGCCCAACCGTTGTTCATGGAAAAGTCATAGTTAGTAACCAGCAACGTCATATCGAGCGACTCGCCCTCACGGGGCTGTGCGTCGTCAGACTTGAGAAAGCGCGTCACGGCGGTCTTCAACGTGCTGAACGCACTATTCATAGCTGCTGTTGTGGTAGCTTCTGCCAGCATGTTGTTGGCATTGTCGAGCGAAGCATTCAGAGTAGTAAGCGCAGTGGACTGCGTGCTGACTGCTGCATTCTTTTTTGCACTATCATCCCATCGTTTAAAGTCGTGGCAAATGGACACGGCGGCATCTATTGACTGCAGCATCTTTTCGACTTCGACGAGCATCGACGCCTTCTTGCTGTCCTCTAACTCCTGATTTGAAGCCTGGGCAATCAGTTCACTGACCTGCTGTGCAAAAGCAGCAGGAAGAGCTGTATGGGCAGCGAGACCTGCCAGACGTGCCGTAGCCTCGCTGAGCTGACGATTGAGAACGGTGTTCTCGCCTTGTTTCTCGACCAGCATACAGTCGATATTAGGCATCCAGCTATTCTCGTTATACAACTGGACATGGTTAGTACCTGCCTGCAGCGTGACGGTCTGCTCATACTCCTGGAAGATGCCCCAGTCAGAGGTCTTCACGCTGATGGTACCTGCCGGCGTGCCATTGACTGCAACAGTGAAAGAACGGCTCTCTTGTGTGGCAGCACGGAAACGGAGCACATACTGGCCGGCTTCAGCTACATAGACATCGCGCCACTCCAGGGAGTTGCTGCGACGATTGCCCAGCCAACCGGCATACATACGTCCGTTGGCACCGTCGCCCGACTGATAGATAGCTGTACCCAACGCCTCGTTATTGGCCACCTGCTGATAGTCGTGAAGGAAAGCGGTCTCTGCCTCATAGACATAGCGCTCCAGACGCTGGTCGGCAGTCAGGCGATAGATGCGGGTGCCGTGCGCAGGGACAACTACGGAGAGTGTCTGCTGCATGGTGCCCAGGTCCTTGTGTTCAAACAAGTCGCGCACAGCTACCTTGCCGCCTAAGTCCAACTCGCTGAAGCTGACATTCATCAGCACTTCTTTGTCGGAGGGGTTGTAGAGAGCTACGGCACGTGTCGTACCATGAAGCGTCTGAAGGTCCTTCACCAGCACATAGGTATCGCCAATATGCTGAACAACATAAGCCTGCAGATGGAGCGGGTCTTGGTTGAGGGCAATCAGTTCCGTATTCTTCAGCAACTCCAAGGCACGAGGTTTGATGGTTGCCATATTGCAGCCGATGAGCAACGGACTCGACATGATGCACCACATACCAAAGTGGGTCTTGTCTTCCTCAGCAGTCAGCGAGCGGCCAACCTCCAGCATGTCCATGTCGTTATAGGTGCCATTGAAACAGTATGCCGACATGTAAAGGTTCTCTTGGATGAGGTCCTTCACCGACTGCCAGCTCTCGTTGATATCGCCCGTGGTACGCCACGAGTTAGCAATATCATGGCACCACGTCCCAGGGTAGCGCCAACGGCAGAGGTTATAAACGACTTCACGCCCTGTATTCTTGATGGCGTTATAGATGCGTGTGTACTGCTCCTGCTCGTTCAGTCCTAGATGGCTGCCGCCGCAATAGTCAACCTTGATGAAGTCGAACTCTAACTCCTTGAAAAAGTAGTCGGCATCAATCTGTTCGTAGCCATACATACCTACGTTGGTATTGCGCACGTCGCCATTGCTGATGCTACCGCAAGTGCAGTCGCCGGCATCACTGTAGATACCTGCCTTCAGGCCCTTGGAGTGGATGTAGTCGCTGACCACTTTCAGACCGTTAGGGAAACGCTCGGGGTGGATGCACACCTTACCTTCGGGGGTACGACCATACTGGAAGCCATCGTCAATATTGATATACTGATAGCCCACATCCTTCAGGCCCTGGGAGACCATCGCGTCTGCCTGACCTTTAATAATGTCTTCAGAAATGTTTACTGAGAAGGTGTTCCACGAACTCCAGCCCATCGTTGGACCTTTTTGATTGTCTGCCGTGGCGCTCAATGTGGCAACGAAGGCAAATGCTGTTAAAAGAAATTGTTTCATGAGTAATAATTAATGTTGATTACGGTTGTGTTATTTTGCTGCAAAGGTATGCCATAGCAGCCACATAATGAACTTATCAACGAATTGTATAAGCGATTTCATGTTGCAACAAAACAAACTCTGCTGATTATCAAGCTATTTTCATTTCACACGAACATCATTGTATAATGGAAATGCTGCATTCTCCTATGTTAAAAATCGTCAAAAAAAAAAAAAAAGACCTTACAATCAGGAGATTGTGGAATTTATTTTGTACCTTTGTGGAAATTATTCCCATGTCAGTCGTGACAGGGGGAAAATATCATATCACTTCATAGTATTGTGATTTGTATTTATATCAAGAATGATTAACCTTATCATTTTTAAGTTATTAGAACAGCAATGGGCATGATGCACCGTGAGGCGGATAGCCCAGTAAAAAAAAGTGTTAGCTTTAATTTCACACAACAAACAGCCTCCCGTTCGTGAAGAATAGGAGGCTTTTTCTTGTGTCTGCACGACAGCCGTACAGCCCTTTTTTTTAGCGGGTCAGCGAGAACTTCATGGACAGTCCGAAGTCGTGGGTGGTGGTGGGATAGCTGCTGCTGGACAGGAGCGGCTTGTTGGTCTGGCGCTCGTAGTAGGCGGAGATGGTCAGCAGGCGCGACAGCGTGTAGTCGGCCATGAACGACACCTTCAGCGCTGAGTTTCCGCTGCTGGCAGAAGAGGAGCGCGTGGCAATGTCGCGCGTGATGGCTGCCTGGTCGCGCAGCGAGATGTCGAGACGCATGTTGAGGTCGTGGTTGACACCCGATTTTTTGCTGTTGGCTGTTTGCTTTTGGCTGTTGGCATCTTTCTTAGACTTGCTGCCGCCCTGTGCCTTCTTGATTTTGCGGCTGGTGCCTGCGCCAAAGAGTCGGAAGTTGCTAATCTTGTAGCCCATACCAATGACGAGGTCGTTGGAGCGGCTCTCATTGATTTGCACACTGGTCATCGACAAGTTGAGGACGCGCGTGCGACGGTATTCGGCTTTCAGCGTCAGGTTGTTGAGGAACGTGACATCGGCACCAATCAGCGGCGAGAAGCTCTCGTTGATGCTGACGGTGGGTACATTCCAGCCCAGCATGGATGCCGTCTCGCTGCTGCTGGTATAGCTGCCGAGGGCGAAGACGCTCTTGTAGGAGTGGTTGATGTTGACAGACTTGAAATGCTCGTTGAACCACTTCAGCTTGGACAGTCCGGAGTAGCGGATGGTCCAGTTGGGCAGCAACTTGGTGAGTGCGGGGATGAGGTCGAGGCTGCCGCCGCCACTGCCCGTATAGCTGTCGAGGAAGGCGGGAATCATCACCACAGCACTGTACTTGTCGACCTCTGCACCATAGTGAGCCGACGCCATCTGCTGGAAGCGCGGCAGAGCATCGCAGAAGCGGTCGAAGGCCGCTGAGGGGTAGCCGTTGTTGGCATCGCCCATCGACTCGAGAGCCGACGAGATGGAGATGGTCGTCATGTTGAACGAACCCGTCTGGGTGGTAGGCATGCCCTTATACATATACTGTATGCTGCGCGAGCGGCTCTCGGTACGCGAAGCGTTGAGGTCAATCTTCAGGTCGCGGAGGGGTTCGAGGGTGGCACGTAGCTGCAGGTCTTCCGTCTTGTTGGTGGTGGCAGGCGTAGAGATGCTGTCGGCCATGAGCAGCCACCCGTTGTCTATCGCCTTGTCGAGGAAGCTGTCGTCCGTCAGTCCGAAGGCAAAGCCCAGGCCAGGAGCCATCACTCCACCCGTGCGCTGTCCGAAGGCGTCGCCCACCTCGGGCATGAAGCCCGACAGCGACATGGAGTACTGGTTGCGATAGCTGATGCCGATGGAGCGCACCATCATCAGGAAGCGTGCTGCCGACTGTGCCGTACGATACCAGCGCTCGTCGTCCAATGGCGGCTTGGCGAGGACGGTGAGTTTGATGGTGGTAGAGTCGTTGCTCTTGATGCGTATCTTGTTCTGGTCGACGACCTTATATTTAATAGGATAGGAACGGCCGTCCTTGGTCTTGGCGGTGACGACAAGGCGCTTCGACTTCTTGTTGTGGGCGACGATGATGGTGGTGTCGGGCAACAGCTTCAGCTCTTTCTCGAAGGCGTTCTTGTTCTTGGGGAGCTTGGCAGCCTCCTTGTTCCCGGCAGCCTTATCCTTTCCAGCGGCGGAACCGCTGGACACGTTCTTCTTATCGTTCTTCTTGGGCTGCGACTTGGGGATGGCTTTCTTGAAGCGGTCGTTGGCCTTCTTGAGGAACGGGAAGTGGTTGTAGAGCGTCTCCATGTTGAGCGTGCTGTTGACGGTAATCTGCCGATTGTTGGAGATGGTGTTGCCCAGCGACGTGCCGTCCTCCTTCTCACGACCACGCACCCAGTTGTAGGTAGCGGTGTAGTTGGCATCGGCATTCACCCAGTCGAAGATGGGCAACTTGTTCAGCGGCAGCTGATAGGAAGCCGTAAACGTCTGGCGGTAGTCCAGCGGACGGCCGAAGTGCTTGATGCTGGTCCACACAGAGTCTTTCCATGCCGAGTAGCGGTCGGGATAGAGGTCTTTGTTGATGGGCTTGTCGCTGTAGGGCTCCTCAATCTCAGCCTGTGTGCCCGACTGGAAGTTCATGTGGAGGTTCTTGGTGAGGTCCCAGCGCAGCGAGAAGTCACGGTTCCACAGGAACTGCGAGTTGAAGGTGACAGGCAGCGACGAACCGCTGAGGTCGTCCATGTCGCGCTCCTGCAGTTCGTAGTAGCTGCGCGACATCTCGGAGTTGAACGTGATGTTCTGCGGCAGCCAGTTGAGTCCGAAGGCCTTGGGCAGCGCCATCCACTTCGACTTAGACTTCGACTTCTTGAAGGGTTCCCACGGCTTGTAGACGGGCGTATAGCTGTAGTTCAGCGAGCCGCGCCACTGGTCGTCGTTCTCATAGACGGTGGTCTTGCCCGACGTGTGGCGATGGGAGTGGCTGTAGCTGAACGAGAAGTTGGCAGGGTCGTAAGGCATCGGGTGACGCTTGGTCTTGATGTCGAAGCGCACGTTGGACAGCGAGAAGTTAGTGGACGTGGACTTGGTGACGGCAATGTTCTCTATCGAGTCGCGCTCCTGCTTGTTGGCAGCATCGAGGGCGTCGTCGAGGTTCATATCGGTGTCCAGCGGATTATACTTCGGCTTGGTGATTTCCTTGGTGACAGAGTAGTAGAGCGGTGCCGTCACCTTCAGCTTGTCGGGGAACAGCTTGCCCAGCTCGATGGTGGTGGTCAGCGAGTAGGTCTTGTAGTCGTCGGTGGTGCGTGCTGCCACACCGTCCTCCAGTCCGCCGAAGCCCTCGGTGATGATCTTTCCCGTGAGGTTGAGCGTGCCGACATCCGACAGTTGCATGTTGAGCGCTCCCGATGCTGCCCAGCCGCCACTGTTGACGACGTCCTGCAGGCGCAGCTCGTTGATCCACACCTCGCCCGACTTGATGCTGCCCGACAGGTTGCGCACACCAATCATCATCGTCTTGATTTCGCCCAGCGTGGGGTTACCCATCACGCTGACGCGGTTGTTGGGCTGGTCGGGGTCGTAGTCGCTATAGAGCGTGGTATAGCTGGAGGTGCCCATGGCGCGGGCCATGTTGCGGGCCTTCTTCACCTTGGTAAAGATGCTGAGGTCGACGTTGAGCATGTTCTCAGCAGGCCATACGGCACGACAGTCGTCTACATTATATTTATTATAGTCGCTGCGGTCGGGCGTCAGCTTCAGGGGGATGACATACTCGTAGTAGTTGTTCTTGTAGTCGCTACCCATGCGGATGAACACCGCCAACTGGTTGTCCTTGAGGTCGGTGGCATCGTTGACGAGGTGGTTGGCATGGACGAACATCTGCAGGTGCTTATACTGGCGCAGGTCGAGGACGGTATTGCGGTAGACGGCCTTCGACTCGCCTGCGGAGAGGTTCTTCACCACCATGTTCAGCGCCTGCTCGTTGGCCTCGGTGAGCTGTGACTGTGTGGGGTCGGTAACACGTGAGATGCCTGGCGGCAGCACGTAGTTGACAGGCTGCTTGTTGTTGTTCTCCTCGATGTTGACGGCGCTGACCTCCAGTGTGCCGCTCTCGCTGGTCGTCGACAGCGGCTTGTTGTAGATGCGCCACTCGCCACGCACCAGGTCGAGAGAGCCGAAGCGCAGCACGATGGGTTTCTGGAACTGGGTGAGGAACATACGCATGAAGCGCATGCTGGTGAAGTCGGAGATGGAACCCTCACGGCTCGAATACTGGCTCAGCGGTATGCGGAACTGGTACCACTTGACCGTCTCGCGGCTGCCATTGCGCAGAGACACGCTGGCCTCGCGGATGTCGGTGATGAAGTTGTGACCCAGCTGCATGTCCTCGGGACGGATGCTGACGTGATACTGATAGTAGCGCTCATACTCGTTGAGCGTGTAGTCCTGGTTGATATCCTCTACGTCGGGGTAGGTCTTGTAAGAGGTATCGTAGCCCTCCGTCTGCTGGTCGTTGTCGGGAGAGTTGCCCTGCGGCATGTTGATGCGCTTGTAACGCTCCAGGATGCTGGCCCAGTCCATACGCGGCGCACGCTGTCCTCGACATTGACCTGCTGCAGGAAGTCGGCATAGGCAGGGAAGAGTCGCTCCTCGTCGTCGTTCAAGCCGTTGAGACCCACATCCTGCAAAGCTCGCGAGCCACTGGTGGTGGCGAAGGCGTAGGTCTGGGTAGCCTGTACGGGCACCCTACCCCAGTGGGTCTCGGTGAACGATCCTGTGCCGCCCACGGGCATGCCGCTCTCATAGAACTTCTTGCCATCGCGCAGGATGTCCTCGCTGACTTCGCCGAGGTTGATGTAGAGGTCGCCGCCATAGCTGCCGCCATCCTCCATGTTGTTGGTATAGATGAAGGGGTCCATGAGCCAGAACTCGATATACTCGACGTTGGCCTGCTCGAAGTCGTTGGTGTCGAGTTTGCGCATCATGCCGCCCCAACGCGTCAGCGGGTTGTTGAGCAGACCCTTCGGTGTGACGTCTGTCGACAGGTTATAGGGTCCACGCTCCTGGGGATAGTAGGCCAGGTTGAGGATGGGCAGCGTATTGGTGGCACCGCTATAGGTCGACTGGTCGCGGTTGGGATAGAGCTCGTTGACGTAGACGGCACGCACATAGTGGTTGGAGAGCTGGTCGATGTCGCTCTTGATATGGCTGGGCGTCAGACTGCTGGAGCGGTAGGTGAACAGGGGGTCGATGGTGTACCACGACAGCAGGGCACGGTTGTAGCCGCTGGCAACGGTCGACTTGTCCTTGCTCTCGGGGAACATGCTGGGCACGCTGGAGATGACCCACGAAGAGGGCTCGAGGAGGGGGATGCCGTTCTTGGCATTCTCGAAGTCGTCGATGTAGGAGGCATTGTCCTGCGTACCACTGGCGGTACCTGCTATGAGGTGGGCAAACTCGCCCGTAAAGGTAATCTGCGAGGGTTGCGTACAGTGGAGCAGCGGCAGCCTGTCGAGCATGTTGGTGAGCCACTGGCTCTCCGTCTTCCAGTTGACGTGCAGTCCCCACAGCGTATTCTTGAGGGGTTCGGAACCCATGGTGACCTTGGACGTCAGCGCTTGTTCGGAGAGGTGCTGCAAGGTACCGCCAATCTGGAAGTCCTTGGAGAAGTCGTACTCCCAGTTGAAGCCGAACATGCGCTTGCGCTGCAGGCCATAGTCGTTGTTGGACTCCAGCGAGACATTGACGTTGGTACCCGCATCGATGATGCTCTGGTTGAGGATGGTGACTTCGCCAGCGGAGTAGTCGACGGTATAGTCGCTGCCCTCCGTAAGACGTACGCCACCAGCCGTCACAACGACAGAACCTTGCGGCACATAGGAGGCACCCAGCGAGATGACGTTAGCCGACGAGCCCTTGAACTGACCCATCAGCAGGAACTTGTTCTTGTCAGTCATCTGCAAGGCTGCCGTACGGGTGGTATCGTAAAGTTCGTGGAAGGCATACTTGGCAGCAGTCTGTCTGTCGACACCCTGGCGCACCAGGAAGTTCTCCAGCGTAGTGCCAAAGGGTTCTACTGACGGGAAGAACACACGGCCGCTGCTGACAGTGTAGCCCTCGATATAGTCAAAGTAGCCGTTGGGGTGCGCCTTGAGATTGTTGTCCAGGCGGTCGCAGCCCAAGCCGCGCAACAGGGTAGTCTCCTTGGTCTGAGGCTCTGGGATATAGCTGACATAGACGCCCGTGGTATCGCTCTGGTACTTGATGTCGAGGCGGAACTTCTGCTTCTCGACATTGGAAGCCAGATAGTAGACGTTCTTCATCATCAGCGGCCAGTTGAACTGCTGCGGATTGTTGGACGTATTCTTCAGCGCCTTGACATAGAGCGCCTCCTGGGCTGCGGTATGGTCGGCGGCAAACTCACCGACGTGGTAGGTCTGACCATTATAGGTGTACTCGTAGGCTACTGCCAACACCTGGTCGCTCTGCAGCGTGGTCTTCAGCGAGATGTAGCCCAAGGCGCTGTTCAGCGTATACTCGGAAGTGGTCAACAGGCGTGCGGACGACAGCTTCTCAAAGTCTTCGCCACCCGTCATCACGGCACCCAGGACGGTCGACGCCTGGTCGATGTCGCGAGCGGCGGCATAGGTAGTGGTCAAGGCGGCATACTCGCCATTGGCACTGTTATCGGGGACTTTCGACTGCACTCCCCCACCCCATTGTGGCGACGTACTCTCTGCCAAATCGGTAAAGGCGAGGATGTTGCGCGAATTGCTGGTCGTTCCCGACTTGTTGGTCACCCACACCTCTATGCGAGTAATGTTGACACCCGTAGCCAGCGTAGGCAACTGCTGCATGGCGGCATCGTAGCGCTCGCGGAAATACTGGCTGAGGAAGAAGTGGCGGTTTTCCTCGTAGTTGGCGACATTGAGTTCGAAGGGGGTGAACTGTGTGCCACCCTTGGAAGAGACACTCTTGGTGGTGGAGTTCTTCTGCGAGATGACAGTCTGCAACTTGAGCTTACCAAACTGCATATCCGTGCGGACACCAAACAGGCTGCTGGCACCCTTGACGAGCGAGTTGTTGGAGGGGAACGAGACATTGCCAGCCTCAACGAGTTTGATGATTTCGTCCTCCTTGCCCTCGTAGCGCAGCTTCAGGTTCTTGGCATCCCAGTCGGCGGTGGCATCGGTGTTGTAGTTGAGCGACATGTTGACCTTATCGCCCACCTTACCCGTCACATTGATATTGATTTTCTCGTCGAAGTCGATGGCCTTGGTCTTACGGTTGCGCTCAGGCAGCGAGGGGTTGTCGACATTCTTGAAGTTGGCACCCAACTTCAGTTCGGCAGTACCCTGCGTCTTGATGCGCACACCACCAGGACCGAAAATCTTCTCGGCAGGACCGAGGTCGAAGTGCATATCGGCAAAGTCGAACTTCTCCTTGCCCTTGTTGGCTACGTTCTCGGCATCCTTCTGGCGGAAGAAGCGCTCACGCTCCTTGCGCTCGCTCCACTGGCGATACTCCTCGGGAGTCATCAGCACAGGGGTGTTCAGATAGGAGTCGCCCATCTTCGAACCCAGCACGTAGACGTTCAGCGAGTCGTTATACTCCACCTGCCGCTTGATATTCTCAGGGAAGTGCAGGTCGAGGGCGCTGGAGTCGAGGTCGGCCACCTCTACGGGTGCCGTCTTCTGTACCTTCCAGCGAGCCTTGGGAACAACGGTGTCCGTATTCTCAGGGAATGAAGAATAAAGGGGGAATGAAGAATGAAGAATGAAGAATGAAGAATTTGCTGCCGCCATCAATGATGGTAGCAGAAATGGAATGGCGACGAGCAGTATGACCACTGCCCTGCATATCCACCTCGCGGTAGCAAATTCTTCATTCTTCATTCTTTATTCTTCATTCTTAATTCTTCATTTTATCTGTTTCAGCGCCAGCTTGACCACCTGTTCGACGGGCAGGTCGGGCTGTTCGGTAAGTATAGCCACGACGACTTTCTGCGTAGGAGCAGGGGCAAAGCCCAGCATGGTGAGGGCTGCTACTGCCTCGTCGCGCACGGCATTGTTGACAGGTGCTGCCACACTGCCACCAGTAGGAATCTCGTCGGCAATGCCCAAGGCGACAATCTTGTCGCGCAGGTCGACAATGATGCGCTGTGCTGTCATCTTTCCGATGCCCTTGATGCCCTTGATGAGGCGTTCGTCACCTCGGGAGATGGCGCTGCACAGTTCGGCAACACTCATCGACGACAGCATCATACGGGCGGTATTGGCGCCAACGCCACTGACGGTGATGAGCAGTTCGAACATCTCGCGCTCTTTCTTCGACACGAAGCCATACAGCACGTGGGCATCCTCGCGGATGGACTCGTAGACGTAGAGTTTAGCGATGGGGTTTTGGCCATTAGCAGTTGGCTTAAGGCCCTGTAACGCGCTGTACGTCGTCAGCGAGATGTTCAGTCCGTAGCCTACTCCTGCGGCTTCGACCGTTGCCATAGCGGGTGTCAGCTCGGTGAGCTCACCCTTGATGTATTCTATCATAATTCCTGTTATAAAAATGTATATATACGATATCTTAAACGACGTTTTCACCTTTTTTATTGTATGGGCAACAAAAAAACGCCGCAATATCTCGCTGTTTGCGTTTTTTTTCTTATATTTGCAGCAATATTTACTGACTTACTACCATACGCTATGAAAAAAACATTTCTCTTAGTACTGCTATGCTCCCTCTTGACCACACAGACTGCGTGGGCACAACCTGCAGGCACAGGAACATACTATCAGAAAGCCAACGGCAAGAAAGGCCGCGAGCTGAAAACTGCGTTGTTTAACATCATCAAGAATCCCAGTGTGGTGGATTACGACTCGCTATGGTATGCCTATAACATCTCCGACAGAAGGGTGCTGGACAACGAGGAGTTCATCTGGGACATGTACTCGACTATTTCACGCTATCCGCTATACACCTATCCGCACGGAACGGGTGCAGGCAACACGGAAGGGGTAAAGGGTATTCAGCGTGAGCACTCGCTAGTGAAGAAATGGTTTAACCCAACGGATGCTCCTGCCAGCGGTACTAAAACGTATGCTGACGTACGCCCTATGTACTCAGACTTGGTGCATGTCATTCCCACCGATGCGGTGTGCAACAACAACCGTAACGACCTGTGCTATGGAGAGATAGGAGACCCTAACAATGTAGACTGGCAGTCGGCAGAGGGGTTCAGCAAGAAGAGCAAGCAGGGCGGATGCAGTACCCCAGGATGGGCTGAACAGACAGAGAATGCTGCCAAGAAACGAGTCTACGAGCCCAACGACGAATACAAGGGGGACCTGGCGCGTATATACTTCTATATGGTGATGTGCTATGAGCCTGGCTACCTGACATGGACACCCGTGCGCGACGAGAGCTACAAGAAGACTGGCGAGGCGGTAACGCTCAACGGCAAGCACTGTGGCACGTGGACCTCGGACATGTTCAACGTGGAAGAGACGGAAGAGGGAAATGATGCCTACCAGCCCTTTGCTCCCTGGGCTTTCGACATGCTCATGAGGTGGTCGAAGGAAGACCCCGTCAGTCAGAAGGAAAAGGACAGAAACGAGATTATTTGGCAGCTGCAAGGCAACCGCAACCCCTTCGTCGACTACCCTGGACTGGAGGACTACATCTGGGGAGACAAGAAGGAGGTGGCTTTCGACTATGGTGGCGAGGTGGCAGACTGCGGCATGTCGGACAACTGCGACATAGCACTCAACAGGCAACTCTTTGGCGTAGACTGGAGTGCGACAGACAACATGTGTGATTACTGGACGCGCACCCCTCTGACCATCGAGAAGAGTGGCATCACCTTTACCTATAGCTACGGCATGGAAGGCAAGATTCTATATGCTGACGACAACGAGCTGCGTCTTTACAACTACAACACGCTGACGCTGACAGCGCACAACAACGAGATAACGAAGGTAGAATTTACCATCCCTGGCAGTAACCACGACAACAAAACACTCGTAGCCACTGTGGGCGAGGTGAACGACAACGTCTGGACGGGCAATGCCGAAGAGGTGACTTTCGCCTCCAACTATGTGAGTTCGACGAAAGCGGGCGGCGTATCGAAATATTACTATCTGGAACTCTCGAACGTCAAGGTGACTGTTGCCAACCAGACGGGCATCGAACAGGTGGAGAACGAGCGCTGCAACGACGACCGCATCTTCAATTTAGCAGGTGTGCAGATGGACGGAAAGCGGTTGCCTGCAGGCATTTATGTCAAGAATGGACGTAAGGTTGTCGTCAAATAAAAGGCATAATTTGCAAACAAAATCATAAAAAAGCTAACAAATTGTTACGTATTTCAAAGAAAAAGTGTACTTTTGCACCGGAAATCAAAAAGTAAACCAACAAAAGACGAAAAAAAATATGGAAAAGATTAGAGCAGCCGTAGTCGGTTACGGCAACATTGGAAAGTACGCCATCCAGGCCTTAGAGGCCGCTCCCGACTTTGAAATCGCTGGTGTAGTGCGCAGAAACGGAGCAGCAGACAAACCCTTGGAACTGACTCCTTATGAGGTTGTTAAGGATATCAAGGAACTGAAGAATGTCGACGTCGCCATCCTGGCCACCCCGACACGTTCGTGCGAGGACTACGCCAAGCAGATTGCCCCGCTGGGCATCAACACCGTCGACTCATTCGATATCCACACCCAGATTCGTGGCTACCGCGAACGCCAGATGGAGGTCAACAAGAAGACGGGCACCGTCAGCGTCATCGCTGCTGGCTGGGATCCGGGCTCTGACTCTATCGTACGTACGCTGATGCAGGGTCTCGCCCCTAAGGGTCTGAGCTACACCAACTTCGGCCCAGGAATGTCGATGGGTCACTCCGTATGCGCCCGCTCGAAGGCTGGCGTCAAGAACGCACTGTCAATGACCATCCCCTTGGGTGAGGGCATCCACCGCCGCATGGTATATGTAGAGCTGGAAGACGGCTACACACTGGAGCAGGTGGCCAAGGACATCAAGGCCGACCCCTACTTCGCCAACGACGAGACACACGTATTCCAGGTGGAGAGCGTGGACGACGTGCGCGACATGGGGCACGGCGTACACATGGTTCGCAAGGGCGTCAGCGGACAGACCCAGAACCAGCGCTTCGAGTTTAACATGCAGATTAACAACCCTGCACTGACCGCACAGGTGCTGGTCAACGTGGCGCGTGCCTCAAAGCGCCTGCAGCCAGGCTGCTACACGATGATTGAGATTCCCGTCATCGACATGCTGCCAGGCGACCGCGCCGACCTCATTGAACACCTAGTATAAACAATCTATAGCCTATAAGTGCCAGATGGTTGCAGCTCGCTCTGCAGCCATCTGGTTTTTTCGTTGATACTTCACGAACCTTAATAAAATGGCAAAAAATCATAATTTCTTTGGTATTTTGCTCGCTTATTCGTACCTTTGCTTTCAACAGCGAAGGTACTATCGTTCGACAAAAAAAACAAAAACTATTTAATTTGTTTTGTTTTGTTCTCACTTATTCGTACCTTTGCACCCTATATTCTATAGATTATGGGAAAGATTATCGCATTAGCAAACCAGAAAGGCGGTGTGGGAAAGACCACAACGACCATTAACCTTGCGGCATCCTTGGCCACATTGGAGAAAAGTGTGCTTGTGGTTGATGCCGACCCACAGGCAAACGCTTCAAGCGGTCTGGGAGTAAACATCCAGGAGGTAGACTGCTCACTCTACGAGTGCATCATCGACAAGGCCGATGTGCGCGACGCCATTTACACCACCGACATTGATGGTCTGGACATCATACCAAGCCACATTGACCTGGTAGGTGCCGAGATAGAGATGCTCAACCTGACCAACCGCGAACGCGTCATCAGCAAACTGCTGGAGCCCGTTAGAAACGACTACGACTACATCCTGATAGACTGTTCACCATCGCTGGGTCTCATCACCGTCAACGCCTTGACAGCAGCAGATTCAGTCATCATCCCCGTACAGTGCGAATACTTCGCTCTGGAGGGTATCTCCAAGTTGCTGAACACCATCAAGATTATCAAGACCAAGCTGAACCAGCGGTTAGAGATAGAGGGCTTCCTGCTGACGATGTACGACTCTCGTCTGCGTCTGGCTAACCAGATTTATGACGAGGTGAAGCGCCACTTCCAGGAGCTGGTCTTCAAAACCGTCATCCAGCGTAACGTCAAACTGTCGGAGAGTCCTTCGCACGGACTGCCTGTCATCCTCTACGATGCAGACTCGACAGGTAGCAAGAACCACTTGGCACTCGCCAAAGAAATCATACAGAAAAACAGTTAATTGGGGAGTTAAAGGAGTTAAAGGAGTTAAGGTAGTTAAAGACAATAGTTGTATAACGTTATAAACAAAATAGAACTATGCCGACATACAGTTTCGAGAATGTTATTGCTTGGCAGAAAGCTCACAACTTCGCACTCCTAGCTTATCGGACTACACAAAAGTTCCCCATTAATGAACGATTTGGCTTATGTGACCAATTCCAAAGGGCTGCAGTATCAATATCAGCAAATATTGCAGAAGGTTATAAGAAACTTGGCAAGGCAGACAAACTTCGTTTCTTTAACATAGCTCAAGGCAGTCTCGAAGAATGCAGAAATTATATTCTGCTCGTGAGAGACCTCAAATATATAAGCGATGAGGAGTTCGCAGAGCTCCGAGACTCGATAGAAGAAACTAGTAAATTTTTAAATTTATATTGCAAAGGAATAGTAAACAACAATGGCATAAAGGATGAAGAAGTGTTATAAGTAGCGGAAAGACTAACGTCTTTAACTTCTTTCACTTCCTTAACTCCTTTAACTCCAAACATATAACACCTATGGCCGTAAAGAAAAAATATGCAAGTAGCGTACTGGGACGCGGACTGGACGACATCGGGACAGGTCGCGGACTGGACGCTCTGATAGACACAAGCGAAGTACGCACAGAGGGTAGTTCTAACCTCAACGAAATTGAGATTGCGCAGATAGAACCTAATCCCAACCAGCCTCGTCGTGAGTTCGACCAGGAGGCATTGGCAGAGCTGGCAACAAGCATCCGTGAGTTGGGCATCATCCAACCCATCACCCTGCGCAAGATGAATGGTCAGAAATACCAGATTATCGCTGGTGAGCGCCGCTGGCGTGCCTCACAGCTGGCTGGACTCACCAAGATTCCTGCCTACATTGTGACAGTGGAAGACCAGAACGCCATGGAGATGGCACTGGTAGAAAACATTCAGCGTGAAGACCTCAACGCCATAGAGATAGCACTGGCCTACCAGCACCTGTCGGACGAGACAGGCATGACGCAGGCCAAGATTTCGGAGCGTGTGGGCAAGAGCCGCGCTGCCGTCACCAACTACATGCGTCTGCTGAAGTTGCCCGCACAGGTACAGATAGCCTTGAAGAACCACGAGATAGAGATGGGTCATGCCCGCGCTCTGCTGTCCATCGACAGCCCGTCACAGCAAATCAAGCTGTTCAAGGAGGTGCAGACCCACCATTACTCCGTCCGCCAGGTGGAGGAGATGGTGCAGTCGCTGAAGAGTGGCGAGGACATCAAGACGGTAAAGGGAAAGATACAGTCGCGCACCAAGCTCCCCGAGGAGTTCAACATCCTGCGCGACCGCTTGTCGCAATTCTTCCAGTCGAAGGTGCAGATGACCTGCTCACCAAAGGGCAAGGGAAAGATTACCATCCAGTTCGACAGCGAGGAACAGCTGGAAAGAATCATGAATGCACTAGACGGAGCCAATGGTTAGGCTATCAGTCATCATAGCAATGCTGGCGATGGCGCTGACAGGCCATGCGCAAGAGGAGGCAGAGGTGGTAAACGACACACTCCGCACTGACGAGGTATCTATCATGATAGACTCTACAAGGGTGGTGAAAGCTCCTCGCGACTGGTCGACATGGAAGCCGAACCCGCAGCGGGCGCTCTGGCTGGCTCTGGTGCTGCCAGGTGCGGGACAGATCTATAACCGCAAATACTGGAAGCTGCCCATCTTCTACGGAGGATTCATGGGGTGCATCTATGCGCTGTCATGGAACAACATGATGTACAAGGACTATTCGCAGGCTTATCTCGACATCATGGACGACGACCCCAATACGGCCAGCTACAACAAGTTCCTGCACCTGGGCGTCCAGATTACGAAAGACAACGAGAAGCGCTATCAGGAAATCTTCAAGAGCCGTAAGGACAAGTACCGCCGCTGGCGCGACATGAGCATCTTTGTGATGATAGGCGTCTATGCGCTGTCTGTCATCGACGCCTATGTCGATGCGGAACTGTCAGAGTTCGACATCTCCAAAGACCTCAGCCTGGAGGTACACCCCACCGTTATCCCCAACAGGGGAGGCGGCAACCCGCTACAGGCACAGTCGGTAGGACTGAGCTGCTTTCTGAACTTCTAACATAAACCATTAAACATAACGAAACGATTGATGAACAAGAAACTACTATCGATATTTAGCATGTTACTGACAGTGTCCACCACGTGGGCACAGGTCTATGAGAGTACTGACAACGAGACACCCGAAGAAGACGAGATTACCGTCATCGACCGCGAAGGCCGTGAGGAAGTCATCGAGTTCCCCGAAGCCATGACCTACGACCTGGACAGTCTGCTGAACCTGTATATGGCAAAGACTTATCTCGACGAGGCTGACGACTGTAACATGAAGAATATCAACCCGAGCTATACCAAAGAGGACTATGTAGACCGCCTGTACCGCATGCCGACCATCATGGAGATGAACTACAACGATGTGGTACAGAAGTTCATCGACCGCTACAGCGGACGCCTGCGCCACTCCATCAGCTACATGCTGGGCGCTTCTAACTTCTACATGCCTATCTTCGAGGAGGCGCTGGAAACCTACCGGTTGCCGCTGGAACTGAAATACCTGCCCATCATCGAATCGGCCCTTAACCCCAAGGCTGTATCGCGTGTGGGCGCTACAGGCTTGTGGCAATTCATGCTGACCACAGGCAAGCAGTACGGCCTGCAGGTCAACTCGCTGGTCGACGAGCGTCGCGACCCCGTGAAGTCGTCGTATGCTGCTGCCCGCTATCTGAGCGACCTGTACAACATCTTTGGTGACTGGAA
Organism: uncultured Prevotellaceae bacterium; assembly: GCA_900313235.1. Lineage (GTDB taxonomy): Bacteria > Bacteroidota > Bacteroidia > Bacteroidales > Bacteroidaceae > Prevotella. The sequence continues at coordinate 27,727 of OMQN01000013.1, forward strand.
CCTCGTCATCGCCGCCTATAACTGTGGACCCGCCAACATCAACAAGGCCATCCACCGCGCCAATGGCGAAAAGGACTATTGGCAGATATATCCCTACCTGCCCAAGGAGACACGCGGCTACGTTCCTGCCTTCATTGCCGCAAACTACATCATGACCTACTACTCGCAGCATAACATATGTCCTATGACTACCCGTCTGCCGGCACAGACAGACACCATCATGGTGAACCGCAACATTCACCTGGAACAGGTTGCTGAGGTGATGGGTATCAACATCGACCTGCTGCGCTCGCTGAACCCCATGTACCGCCGAGACGTGGTGCCTGGTGCTACTGAACTGTCGCCCATCCGTCTGCCACAGACAGAGGTGGGGCGTTTCATCGACCTGCAGGACAGCATCTGCAACCACCGTGCAGGCGATTTCGCCAAGCGTGTGGAGGTAGAGGTGAAAGACGACGTGCCAACCTACTATCATAAGAGCAAGCGCTACAGCCGTCGCAGCAGGGCTGTCAGACGTGGAGGCGGCCTCAACGTGACCATCCGCCGCGGACAGACCCTCTCCGAGATTGCCAAGCGCAACGGAACCACCGTGGCCAAGCTGCGCCGGCTCAATGGCATCAAGGGTAATAACATCCGTGCCGGAAAGAAACTGAGAGTCAGGTAAGCACTATCGCGTCATACCAGTAACTATATTCACAGAGGAGAGAAAAGACTATGGACGAAGAGCAAATGAGGCAGGAAGCTGCTGACGACAAACTGATTAACGACGCGTTCCAACGACTGTTGGACTGCTACTGTTCGTCGCGCCACCGCAAAAAAGTGGACATCATCACCAAAGCATTTCACTTTGCCCGACAGGCGCATAAAGGTGTGCGGCGCCTGAGTGGCGAGCCTTATATCATGCACCCCATCGCTGTGGCACAGATTGCCTGCGAAGAGGTGGGACTGGGCTCTACCAGCATCTGTGCAGCCCTGCTACACGACGTAGTGGAAGATACGGACTACACCACAGAGGACATTGAGAACATCTTCGGTCCGAAGATAGCACAGATTGTCGACGGACTGACCAAGATATCGGGTGGCATCTTCGGCGAACAGGCTTCTGCGCAGGCAGAGAACTTCAAGAAGTTGCTGCTTACCATGAGTGAGGATATCCGCGTCATCCTCATCAAGATATGTGACCGTCTGCACAACATGCGCACCTTGGAGTCGCAGCCTGCCAACAAGCAATATAAGATTGCGGGCGAGACGCTCTACATCTATGCTCCACTAGCCAACCGCCTGGGTCTGAACAAGATAAAGTCGGAACTGGAGAACCTCTCCTTCCAGTATGAGCACCCCGAGGAGTATGCCGCCATCAAAGCAAAGCTGGCAGATACGGAGGCTTCACGCCACGAGCTCTTCGATGAGTTCATCGTCCCCATCGAGGTAGAACTGCAGAAGCTGGGATTGCACTATCATATCAAGGAGCGCGTCAAGACCCCCTACTCCATCTGGAACAAGATGCAGAACAAGCATGTCTCCTTCGACGAGGTCTACGACATACTAGCCGTTCGCATCATTTTCACGCCCAACAACCGTGAAGAGGAAATCAACGAATGCTTCAATATCTATGTCGCCATATCTAAAATCTACAAGAGTCACCCCGACCGCTTGCGCGACTGGCTATCGCACCCCAAAGCAAACGGCTATCAGGCACTGCATGTCACACTGATGTCTAAGCAGGGACGCTGGATAGAGGTTCAGATACGTTCCGACCGCATGGACGAGATTGCCGAACAGGGCTTTGCAGCCCACTGGAAATACAAGGACGGCGTGGATGGAGAGTACACGGAGGATGAGACAGAGCTCAACGAGTGGCTACGCACCATCAAGGAGATTCTCGACGACCCACAGCCTGACGCCATGGATTTCCTCGACGCCATCAAACTCAACCTCTTTGCATCAGAGATCTTCGTCTTTACGCCGAAGGGTGAAATCAAGACGATGCCGACAGGCTGTACGGCTCTTGACTTTGCCTTCTCCATACATACCTTCCTGGGATCCCATTGTATCGGTGCCAAGGTGAACCACAAGTTGGTACCACTGAGTCATAAACTGCAGAGTGGCGACCAGGTAGAGATTCTTACCTCGAAGTCACAGCACGTACAGCCCTCATGGATTAACTTTGTATCTACTGCCAAGGCCAAAGGTAAGATACAGGCCATCCTGCGCCGTGATGGTCGTGAGTTGCAGAAGCAGGGCGAGGACATCTTTGACGAATTCCTGAAGAAGAACAACATCAACGACATTCCCAATGCTGCCGACAAGCTCACTGAGTTTCACGACAGTCGCAACCGCGAGGAGTTCTTCCAGTCTCTTGCTGAGAAGACCATCCTGCTGGGCGACAAGGATGTCGACGAACTGCTGGGCAAGAACCATGCCGACAAGCGCGGATGGCGCAAGTATGTGCCCTTCCTCGACCGCGGCAAACAGAAGAAGGCTGATGAGGAACAGCCACAGTACTTTGTTGTTCCAGAGAATTTCAATCGCAAGAAGCCTATCTATATCACTGACGACAACATCAATCAGTTTAAGTTCAAGCACTGCTGTCACCCCATCCCAGGCGACGACGTGCTGGGATTCATCGACGGCAAACACCAGATAGAGATTCACAAGCGTGCCTGTCCTGTTGCCGCCAAACTAAAGGCCAGTTTTGGCAACCGCATACTCGACGCCAAGTGGAACATGCGCAAGACGCTCTTCTTCGATGCCACCATCCGTCTGCAGGGCATCGACCGTGTAGGCATGCTGCTCGACATCTCGCAGATTATCTCTTCACAGATGAATGTCAACATCCACAAGCTGACCATTGCCAGCGAGGAGGGTGTCTTCGACGGCACCATCGAGCTGCGCGTCCACGACCGCGACGACGTACGCCAGATTATTAATCAGCTGAAGAAGATTGCCGACATCCAAGATGTCACACAGATTGTTTGACCTCTAGCTTCTCACCTCTTACAAAAAAATGGACTACTGCAAGTAGTCCATTTGTCTTTTCAATGCCTGTAGGTCGTCACGCACAGTGATTAGTCGCGTTAGCACGTCAGCCTTACGATCTGCCCCATCGCGGTTGCTGTTGATAATCTTCTTGGCAGCCGCCAACTTGAAGCCACGCACCTTCACCAGGTTATGGATGAGCCGTATCTGTTCGATGTCCTTCTCCTGGTACTGGCGAATTTTGGCAGGCCCACTGGTCTTGGGTTTCAGATATGGGAATTCCTGCTCCCAATAGCGCAGTGTACTCTCGTTGACGTCGAACATCTCAGCAACCTCCTTGATGGAGTAGTACAGTTTCAAGTTCTTGTTCAGATTCAGTGCCATACGTTTCTAACTTCTGTGTGTGTGTCTTGATGATGATTATTGACTTACTGTAGCCGTAATACGGGGAGCACCGGCAGGCGACTGCTGGTCCTTACCAAAATTCAAACCGTACTTGCCCTCTGGCATATCGCTCAGCACAAAGGCTGTACACTTGCGACCTGCCTCAATCTTGTCTGTGGCGGCTGTCTTGGCGGCAGTAGCGGCCACATCGAGCAGGGCTCCCAGAAGTCCCTTGCTCCCAGTATTGACGCTGGTATCAATCTTGACCTTACCTTCACGCTGGTAGAGCGTCTCGCCAGTAACGGTAGAACGAAGGATATACTCCACCTCGACAGTCAGCGTACCACCGATATTGCTACGGCTCCACGACTTGATGATGGTAAACATGGCGGCGTCAGCACCCAGCACATTGCGGAACTGTGTCAGGTTACCCTCCAGGAAGTTCTCAGCGTCGTAGGCGCTCTCTGCCTGGAACATCTCCATAGTCAGCATGGGCGAGAAGACATAGTAGCCTTTCTCACACAGCGGGGTATACATCGTGGTATAGAAGAAGTCCTTGGCATCCACGTGGTTGGTGCGGTTGATGGGAGGCATCACCACGATAGAGGTCGGCTTCTCCGCATACATCTTCGGATAACGGGCTTCACGGGTCACTGATGAAGACGTAGCACATGAGGCCATTGTCAGTGCCACCAGGGCTATTGCGATATAGTTCTTCATTTCTGTACTTGTTTGATGATTCGTGAAATAAACTTCTCTGACTCAGGATAGAGGGCAACCTCCTGCTTCAGCAGTGTCAAGCCCTCCTCCTTCTGGCCGGCCTTGATCAACAGATAACCGTATTCGGCATTCACTCCCGGGGGCACCACACCACGGGCTCCCTTCTGCGCGGAAATCACCTTCTTGTACTGTGCCATGGCGGCAGCAAGTTTCTCCTCAGAGGCACGCTTCGTGTACTGATACGTAGCATCTTCAGAGTCGTACCACGAGTACAAATCGGGCTGGACGGTACCGCACGACGCCAGCGTCAGCACGGTAACAGCGGCAACAAATACTTTCTTCATGGCAAATTAATGACTTTAGTTTCTTGTGTTGACAGGAATATCTGCTTCTCATAGACGGTCTCGCCCTTGAAGGTTACCTTCAGATGACGGTTGCCCAGGCCTACGCCATACTGGTAGCCCTTACGGTTGGCCACCTTGGGCTTCACGACCTTGGCATCAAACTTCGTGCCGTCGATATCCACCTGTACGGGGTATTTACCGTTGCCGTACTTATCCAGCGGACCAACAAATACGAGATAGGCCATATCCTCCTGACCGCTCTGCATGGCGACAGGATAGCTTGACTTGCAGCCTACCAGCAGCAGGGCAGCAAGCGTGAGTGTGAACAGTACGAGCTTTTTCATTTCTTAATCTCCTCTATAATATATGTGTTCAACTTAGTGGCGTCAATGGCTGTAGAGCCGTTGTATTCCACGAATGAGTATTCTGTCTCTGGGGTGTCACCACCGGTAGCCGATACGGTGACAGTACCGATCTGCTTGCCTGGCAACTCAATCATCACGCCCGACTGTGGGTTCTTCACCTTCTTACCCTTGGTCTTCACAGCGAATACGTCACCTTCCTTCACACCCTGGCTGGCACCACCGGCAATCATCTGGGCGTCAGCATCGTAGGTCAGGAAGTAGGTACGCCAAGGCTTGTCGGTACACTTGTTGATGATGTTCTCCACAAGCTGACCGATAGCCTCCGAGATGGCCTTGTCGCTGAGCGTAGCGTCGTAGTCGGCACGTCCACCCACACCCAGCGTGCTCTTCGTAGTAATCTGAGCCTGGCCTTTGGCTTCGTCGGAGTAGACGATGAGACCTGTCGACACGTCTACCAGGCGGATGGCTACGGCAGCCTCCACAGTCTGCATCTTCGTAGAGGTGAAGACGCCTTCCTTACCCGTGTTCTTACGACCAAACTCCGTGATACTACCGATAATCATATAGTCAGCGCCGATGGTCTGCAGACCATCCTCACTCTTCTTGGCCTCTTCCAACAGCTGAGCCAGGTCACCACGTTCTAACAATAGGAACTTGCCCGAAGCAGCCAGCTTAGCCGACAGAATGTCGAGGGCCTGCTTACCCATGGGATCGTTCTCCTTGTCGTAGAAGATACCCTTCGCATATTGAGTCTCGTTAGAGAAACGGCCGATGGCCACCTTACGTTTTATTGTCTTGCCGTCAACAGGTTGAGCGGCTTTGACAGGCTCTACGACTTGCGTCTTACGTTGGGCCTGTGAACTTGTGGCCAAGGCTGTCAGTAGCACAGCCACACATAGTAATTTTTTCATAATTGATAATCTTTAGTTCGTTTTTAGCTGATATATCACGGCAAAGATACGAACATTTTTTTATAAAAGCAAAAAAAAGCGACGAAATATTTCATACGCCGCTCATTTCTTATATCTTACATCAGACATCTTACATCAGACATCAGACATCAGACATCAGACTTCTTACTTCTTATATTTCTCTGCCTGTGAGCGGATAAGCTCCGCATCGTCAAAGTAGTTTATCTGCATGGCCTTGCGTACCTCATCCATAGTCTGGGCTGCCGTTTCGCGAGCCTTCTCCGTACCTTTCTTTAAGATGTTGTAGATTTCGGGAATGTCTTGCTCAAACTCATGGCGGCGCTGGCGCATAGGCTCCAGGAACTCGTTGAGTATCTGGTTCAGGAACTTCTTACACTTCATATCGCCCAGACCGCCACGACGGTAGTGGTCCTTCAACTCGTCCAGATTCTGGTACTCAGGCCAGTACTGTGCAAAGTGCTCTGGCTTTGAGAACGCATCCAGATAGGTGAATACGGCGTTGCCCTCCACGTGTCCCGGGTCGTTTAGGTTGATGTGCTCAGGGTCGGTGTACATTGAACGTACCTTCTGCCATACAGTGTCGGCATCGTCCGACAGATAGATACAGTTGCCGAGCGACTTCGACATTTTCTCCTTACCGTCTGTTCCTGGCAGACGACGGGCCGTCAGGTTCTCGGGCAACAGGATGTTTGGCTCTACCAATACGGGGGCATATATCTGATTGAAACGACGTGCTAACTCGCGGGTCACCTCCAGCATAGGCTCCTGGTCCTCACCGGCAGGCACTGTGGTAGCCTTGAACAGCGTGATGTCGGCAGCCTGGCTCACAGGGTAGCAGAAGAATCCCAGGGGGATGCTCTCGCCCTCAAAGCCACGCATCTTCACCTCCGTCTTTACTGTCGGGTTGCGCTGTACACGGCTCACAGACACCAAGTTCATCAGGTATGTCGTCAGCTCAGCCAGCTCTGTTATCTGGCTCTGAATAAACAGCGTGCACTTCTCTGGATCAAGTCCTGCTGCCAGGTAGTCCAGTGCCACCTCGATGATGTTCTGGCGAATCTTCTCAGGGTTGTCCGCATTGTCTGTCAGCGCCTGAACGTCGGCCATAAACACGAACATCTTCTCATAGTCGCCAGCATTCTGAAGTTCCACGCGACGGCGCAATGAACCAATATAGTGTCCCAGGTGCAACTTACCTGTAGGACGGTCGCCTGTAAGTATAATCTTTCCCATTATTTCTGTACTTTTTTGAAATTTGCCACAAAGGTACACATTAGTCCGCAAAATGCAAAAGGAAAACGGGAAAAAATGTGTGGGAATCCCACTGACATGTGTATTTTTACAAGAAATTAAGAAAGAGGGTAATCATTCCTGTATTGATCAAGTCGGCAAACATAGCTCCAATGATGGGAACAATGAGGAAAGGCTTGACAGTATAGCGGTATTTGTAGCACACAGCACTCATGTTAGCCATAGCATTGGGCGTTGCGCCAAGGCCGAATCCACACATTCCAGCACACAGGACGGCAGCATCATAGTCGCGTCCCAACAAGGGGAATGCCACCATATAGACAAAGAAGGCCATCAACAATACTTGAGACACCAGAATGACAACCAACGGAAGGGCTAAACTCTGAAGTTCCCATAGTCTCAAGGATATCATAGCCATACCAAGGAACATAGACAGACAGATGTTACCAACACTGATGATGCGCTCCATGTCGAGCAATTTGTCGGCCTTCACCCGTTTGCCGTCTTCTTTGTAGCTGAACAATCCCAAGGTATTGCGGGCAACAGCTGCTAATATCAAGGCGCCGAAATAGGTAGGGAAAGTGATGCCAGTCTTAGCCAACAGCCAACTCACGATAGTACCAGCACCCATCACCAGGACGATGCAATAAGTTGCCTTAGCATACTGCTGGAATTCCTGTTCGTTGGTGCTAACACGCTTCGCACGCCCCGTAGGTGAAGCCTCGTCGCTCTCAATACCCGCCATAGCAGGGTCTATTTCCTCCGCTTGCGGTTGCATCTGCTCATGCGTCAGCTTAGTACGGATAATATGCTCTGCCAGCGGACCTCCAATCATGGATCCTGCTATCAAGCCAAAGGTGGCAGCAGCCATACCTATTGTTCCTGCGCCATGAAGTCCCATACCTTCAAGAACACTGGCAAATCCGCCAGCGGTGCCATGGCCACCTGTCATCGACATGCTGCCTGCAGCCATACCGACTAAAGAGTCAGCACCCATGAGCCAGGTTACTCCCATGGGCATCAAGTTCTGTAAAGCAATAATGACGACCAATAGGGCGAGCATGACTAACAAGAGTTTACCACCTTTTTTAATTACCTTTAAGTCACTCTGGAAACCAACGCTGGTAAAAAAAGCCAGCATAAAGACATTCATCAAAGTACCATCGAACGTCACCTCAATATGGAACCAGGCATAGAGTAGCAGGGTGATGAGCGAAAAGAGGATACCACCGCTTACTGGTGACGGCACGCAAAACTTCTGCAGAAAGGCTACCTTGCGCGTCAGGACCATGCCAACAATAAGGGATAAACCTCCAATGCCGGCAGTCTGTATCATGTCTATTTCAACATTTGTCATACTCCCTATCTTGTATCGTCATATCGGTTCTATTCTCCGTAAGCATCTACACAAGATCAGAAGTTGACTTTCTTCTCGCCAGCAAACGAGCAGAAGCGGGCGGTAGCATCCTTGACATAGAGGACTGCCATATTACCATCATCAGCTTTGTACATAGACTTCAAGCCAGGATTGCGCTTCAAGAACTCTTCCTTGACAGCCAGCGTATCGTCATTGACCAGCGTGCCGCTGAGTCGTAACCACTCGCTGCCAGACTTCTTCAGGGCACAAATCTCAAACTTGCCGTTTTTGGCCATCTGTTTGAAGACATCCTTTACCTTGCCGGTCATAATATAGAGGCGACCATCGATAATCTCTGAAACGCCAAAGGGACGTACGCGCGGCTGATCCTGGTCTACGGTGGCAACGTAGAAGACACCACACTCCTTCAGGTAGTTTTGTACTTCTTGCATGTTTTGTTCCATAGTTGTCTTGTCTTGCGCATGGACTGTCAGTGACAGCAGTAATGCTAATGTGAATAGAACTTTTTTCATTTTTAGTTATTTCATTTAGAATTCTGCTGCAAAGATAGGAAATAATTCTGAAAGTACAAAAACTACCGAAGGAATATTGACACATCAGGCTTCTTGCGTCAGGTCTTCTATCTGGTCGATGATTTCCTGATACTGGCGCTGAGTCTTATAGTGGAGGGCGAATCCCCAAATAGCTCCAATAACGCCACCAACACAACCTGCCCAGAAAAGTTTATTGAAAAAAGCATCCGGATGAAGCTGATGAGACTCGTACATAAACCAGCCCAGGAAGACGATAACAAGGGGAATGCCGAGGATGAGCCAGTCGGCATCGAACTTTTTAGCGCGGGCCACACGGCGACGGACATCTACAAGATTATTGGTCATCATGTTCGAGTCACTCAGCTTTCTACTATTATAATAGGTACCTCCGCAGCAGACCAACATGGTGATGCAGGTGAAAATCCAGAAAGGAATAGAGAAACCGTTTAGCATGACGAATGCCCAATAGCTGTAGGGAATCATCAGGATGCAGACAGCCATAATCATGAAATATCTGCGGCTGATATTGCTTGCGGTATTCTTCATCGAGTGACGTATCATGCGATCGTTGACAATCTCCTGCTGCTGGAGTTTCTTCTTCAAAGTAGTCATCTGCTGACGCATATCTTCAAACTGAGCCTCGTTCATGTTGTTCTGAAAATCGTTGTTCATAATGGGTAAGTTTTAATCGTTAGACATGTTTTTTAATTGTTCTCTGATTCTAAACAGGCGGACACTGACGTTCTTAGCGGTGATACCGACAATCTGACCGATTTCTTCGTACGACAGGTTCTCGAGCCAGAGCAGGACTATCGCACGATCAAAGGGTTGCAACTTGGAGATACGCTTGTGGAGCATGCTCACTTGCCTGGTGTCCTCATCGCGGTCTTCAAAGAGATTGATGTCCATGGTCAGCCGGACTTCGGAAGAGCGTCGCTTCTTTTTCCTGTCAAGAGAGATACAAGTGTTAAGAGCAACGCGATAAATCCATGTCTGGATGTCGGAGCGATGTTCGAAGCTTTCGAAGCCTTTCCAAAGATTGACTAGTACCTCTTGGAACAGGTCGTTCACCTCATCGGCATCCTGCGAGAACATGTAGCACACGGTATAGATGGTGCTCTTATGTTCACCTACGGTTTGCGCAAACTGTTTTTCTAATGTCGTCATTGTCGTTCTGTTTTTAAATCTTTTTGCCCATTAGACGCAACAAAGGTACAAAAAACTACACAATATTTCAAAATAATTAGTATCTTTGCAAACGAATTAGTCTATAAACGGACTATTAGCATGACGAGGGAGAAGGAAATATATAAAGTAACACTGATAGGCAGTGTGGGTAATGCCGCACTACTTACCTTCAAATTTATTGCCGGTATACTGGGCCACAGCTCTGCCATGATGGCTGATGCAATCCACTCGCTGTCAGACTTTCTGACAGACTTGCTAGTATTGGTCTTTGTCAGCATCAGCGCCAAACCGCAGGACCAGTCGCACGACTATGGTCATGGGAAATTTGAGACCATCGCCTCGTTCCTGATAGGTCTTTCACTGGTAGCTGCAGCAATAGGCATAGTTGTGGCAGGCGTTATGAAGTTGATAGCATGGTGGCATGGCGTACAGATAGAGACTCCTGGATGGATAGCTCTTTGGGCAGCCCTAGTATCCATCCTCATCAAGGAACTACTCTATCAATATACCGCACATCGTGGGTTGGAACTGGATTCTCAGGTGATGATTGCCAATGCATGGCACCATCGCAGCGATTCTCTATCGTCTATCGGCGCCGCCATAGGCATAGGCTTTTCCATCTGGTTAGGAGAACGTTGGACTGTGTTAGACCCCATAGCCTCCATCGTTGTCGGTCTGATGTTGCTGAAAGTTGCTTACGAACTGCTCAAAACCAGCATCGGCGAACTAACCGAACACTCACTACCTGCGGAAACAGAGCAAGAGATAGAACAGATTATCCAGTCGTTTGCCGATGTAAAGGAGCCTCACAACCTGCGCACCCGTCGCATTGGCAATAGAATAGCCATTGAGGCTCATGTGCGGATGGACGGACAGCTACCACTGCTTACTGTTCACGAACGAGCCACCTCCATTGAGCATAAGTTGAAAGAGCGTTTTGGCGCCAAGACACACGTCACTATACATATGGAACCTGTGAAATCATAGCAACACTAAAAAACAGATTATGAAGAAAAGCCTAGTCAAAATACGTTTCACCATCGTCCTACTCACCCTATTGGCAGTAGCCAGTTGTAGTCAACGACAGCCACAGCCACAGGCATTCGCCGATGCAGACGGTTATAACAGAGCCGACTCTGTGATTTCAGCCATTGGCGATGCACGTGACTATCCACGTCTGTTAGCCGTTACCGACAGTTTCGTGCGCATGGGCGAGTTGACGCCAGTAAGGGCCATCTTCTATAAAACGATAGCATACAACCTGATGGGTCAGCACCGCACATCACTACAACTGTACTACCAACTGTCGATGATAGACGTAAACACACTGACATTACAGGCCGACATCGAGTCATACATCTATTCTTATAAAGACTATGTGCGAGTGCTGTGCGATATGAAACGCTACGACCGTGCCCTGCGCGAGGCCTATACTGCCGACCGCAAGTTGAGGGATGCCGGCTACGACTCGTTTATCAAGCACCACGACATTGCACAGATTATTGGTGAGTGTCAGCTCTATCTGGGACAGGCCGACGAGGCTGCTCTTAGTTTTGAGAAGTCACTGCAAGGTGTAAAGATTCGTCTGAAGACGTTCCACGATCCGCTGGACTACCGCGAGTGTCAGAAGACGATGAACGCCATTGCCAGAACTTATATCCACACCAAACGATACCAAGAGGCGATTCCCTGGATTGAACGCCAGGACTCGCTGTTTGCCATTGCCGACAAGCACCCGCAACGAGACTCCGTATTCGTCGATGAGATGAAGGCAGACATCAACTACTCGAAGGCATTGTTAGCACACGCTTTAGGAGACTCCGATCAAGCAGAGCGAGCCTTCACCATATACCAGTCGACCATGGCAGCACAGAAATTGGGCAGCATCATCAACAGCAACGAATACTTGATGCTGACCCACCGCTATGAAGAAGCCACCCACAACTACACAAAACTGGAACAGTTTCTGATGGAGAGCGGTTACAAGGCCGACCTGGAAGCCATCGGACGGTATATTCTCCCCAAATACCGTGCCAACCTGTTAGCGGGGCATCGTGACTCAGCACTCCATGTCGCCAGCCTTGTTGCAGAATACTACGACTCAGCATTGGTACGCCAAAAGGCTATTGATGCCGACCTGATATCGACCATCTATGATACAGAGGGCAAGGAACGACAGATAGCCGAACAGCGTGCAGAACTGTCACAACAGCGTCTTATCTCAGGTGCCGTAGTCATGGTTATCATTCTTATCTTCTTCCACATCTACTCTATGCAGCGCCGTAAGGCTTACCGTAAGCTCGATGACACCAACCACGAGCTCAGACTGGCCAACGAGCGTGCCGAAGAGTCGTCGCGCATGAAAACGAAGTTCATCCAACAAATATCACATGAGGTACGCACTCCACTGAACGTGCTGTCAGGATTCAGTCAGGTGCTAGCCACGCCAGATATAGAAATCGACAATGCTGAATTGAAGGACATCAGCAAGAAGATTGTAGAGAACAGCGAGCGCATTACCAAACTGGTAGACAAAATGCTCGACCTAAGCATGATCAACAGCAATGCAGACATCGAGTGCACAGACGTGGTGAGTCCTGCTGATATTGCTCAGAAAGCTATTGCGGAGAGCGGCATCGAGAAGGCTGACCATCTGAATTTCGAATTACAGATAGCCGATGAGGTTAAAGACATCACCATCAAGACCCATCAAAAGTCTGCTATCAAAGCCTTGACAATGCTCCTTGACAATGCCATCAAATTCACCCACCCGTTGGCATTCAGAGGTCGTGTAATCAAGAATGCAAAAGAACGTGTGACGCTAACTATCAGTTGCACACCGCTTCAGGTCATCTATACCCTTGAGGACACAGGCATTGGCATTCCTCCTGAACAGGCAAAGAGCATCTTTACGGAGTTTGTTCAGCTGGACGAATATTCCGACGGAACAGGTATCGGTCTGTCTATAGCCCGTTCGCTGGCACGACACATGAAAGGCGACATCGTCCTCGACACCTCTTACACAGAAGGGGCACGATTCGTGATGTCGCTTCCTTTAGGACAGTAGCCCTTCAGCACTAATCGCCAACAGCAGAGAGCAGAATCTCGCCTAACGTGGGATGGATATGTACCATGTCACGCAACTGACCAATAGTAGTATCACGGCACATAAGGACGCTAACCTCCTGCACAATATCGGCTGCATGAGCGCCAAAGGCATGGCACCCCAACAATCGGCCATCAGCAGCAGAGAACAGTTTGAGCATACCTTCTGTCTCGTCCATAGCCAGTGCTTTGCCATTAGCCCGCCAAAAAGACTTACGGCACTCGTAGGCAACGCCCAGCTCCTTCAACTGATCTTCTGTGGGACCTACACAAGCTGCCTCGGGTTCAGTAAAGATGGCCGCTGGCATGATATCAAAGCGAACGCCATCCTTACGTCTCAGAATTTGGTTGACAACATGGACAGCCTGCATCTCAGCAGCATGTGCCAACATCTGACGGCCGTTGACGTCGCCAATGGCATAGAGGGGAGCCTCACCCCCCGTACTCTCCGAAAGGAGAGGGAGCTGGAAATGGTCGTTAACGGGAATGGCGCCATTCTTCTCCAGCGTGACGCCCAAAGACTCGACGTTAAGACCTGTCGTACGGGGTTTGCGACCTGTAGCCATCAAGATGACATCAGCATCGATATCGCCAATATGTTCTACTGCCGTCTTCATCTTAAAGGTGACGCCTTTCTTCTCTAACTGCTTGCGCAGGCGCTTGGCAATGTCGCTGTCGAGTGCAGGCAAGCACTCCTTCAGATACTCTATGACAGTGACCTCTGAACCGAAACGGTTGAAGATGCTGGCAAACTCCATGCCGATAACACCCGCACCAATGATGCAGAGTTTCTTAGGCAGAGTTTCGAGTTGCAACAATCCCGTACTGTCCACCACGCGCGGATCGTCAAGTCCCTTGATGGGTAGCCACTTGGTTTCTGAGCCCGTAGCAATGATTATGGGAGTCTGCCCCACCTTCTCCAATGGGAGGGAAGAACTACCGAAGGCGACATGCTCGCGTAGCAAAGTGATGTTGGGATGCGAAAGGAGAGTTTCAACGCCTTGGCGCAGTTGAGCAACAACGGTTGACATACGCTCACGAGCCTCTGCGAAAGAAGCACTATGCACATAGGTCTTGGTGGGTATGCACCCCACATTGAGGCAGGTGCCGCCCACGTCTGCACCTTCGAAGACAATAACCTTCAGTCCTTGCTTGGCAGCATATTCAGCGGCGCGGTAACCACCAGGTCCCGCACCGATGACAATCAAATCACACTCTTTCATTTTTACATTATCTCATTCTTCAATTGACGGAACGTCACAATAGGATGCTTGGCAGCCAGTACATCGTCGACACGTCCAATGGGCGTGTTGTGCGGAGCAGTCTTCACCAATTCAGGATTGGTCTTTGCCTCCTCAGCAATCTGGCGCATCACTTGGATAAAGCCGTCAAGCGTCTCTTTCGACTCGTTCTCCGTAGGTTCTACCATCAATGACTCATGGAACAAGAGGGGAAAATAGATGGTAGGCGCATGGTAGCCATAGTCCAACAGGCGCTTGGCAACATCCATCGTGGTAACACCCGTAGACTTGTCCTTTAATCCGTCGAAGACAAATTCATGACAACAGATGGTGTCGATGGGCAACTCGTAGACATCCTTCAGCGACTCCTTGATGTAGTTGGCATTGAGTACGGCCAATGGTCCCACCTCTTTAATATGTTCGCGGCCCAACGATAGGATGTAAGCATAGGCACGCATCATGACGCCATAATTGCCGAGATAAGGAGACACAAAGGGGAAACACTCCTGCAAGCCCTCACGAACACCCACAGGACCAGCACCAGGACCGCCACCTCCATGAGGTGTAGAGAAGGTCTTGTGCAGATTGATATGCATCACGTCAAAGCCCATATCGCCAGGGCGACATGCTCCCAGCATCGGGTTCAGATTAGCACCATCATAGTACATCAGACCGCCTGCATCGTGAATCATCTTGGCAATCTCAGGAATGTGGGTTTCAAAGAGACCAAGAGTATTCGGATTGGTCATCATCATGGCTGCGATATTGGGACCTTCCTGATTTACGATCCGTTCCAAATCTGCAAGATCAACCAGGCCGTCAGCGTTAGATTTCACCTCTACGATTTCCAAGCCACAAACAGCAGCCGAGGCAGGATTAGTGCCATGTGCACTATCAGGAACAATGACCTTTTTCCTATCGAGGTCTCCACGAGAACGATGATAGTTGTCAATCGTCATCAGACCTGTCAGTTCACCATGAGCGCCAGCATAGGGTTTAAAGGTAAAATGAGCCAACCCCGTCAGTTCGCAGAGCGACTGTTCCAAGAGCGTCGTCAGGGCCAATGCACCTTTTGCTGTGCCAGCAGGCTGCGATGGATGCAGGTTCTGGAACTGTGGCAATGCAGCCATTTCCTCATCAATCTTCGGGTTGTACTTCATCGTACAAGAGCCGAGAGGATAGAACCCTGTATCCACGCCGAAGTTGTTGTTGGAGAGGTTGGTATAGTGGCGCACCACTGTCAGTTCATCACACTCGGGCAACTCAGCATCCGCTGCACGACGCATGGATGCAGGAATCTCGTAATCACCATAGTTATTCTTAGGCAGACTATAGCCTTTGCGTCCCTCTTTAGAGAGTTCGAAAATCAGATTCCCATACAATTTCTTGTTCTCTGACCCGTGGTCAGAGTGTGGCGTTGCAATCATAAGGCAGCAATCTTTACAAGGTTATCAATTTCTTCTTTAGTACGCTTCTCCGTAACAGCAAAGACCAATCCTTCCTCCTGTCGGGCAACTAAGAAGCCTGCTTCAACAAAACGCTGATAAAGGGTATCGACGTCGCCATCATACTTCACATAGAACTCATTGAAGAACGGCTGATTATATACCAAGTGGAAACGTCCCGTCTTCTTCAACTCGTCCCAAAGATAATGGGCACCAGCATAAGAAAGCTGGGCGGCCTCCTTGAGTCCTTGCTTACCCATCAGCGACATGTAGATAGTTACGAAGAGAGCCATTAGGGACTGATTCGAACAAATGTTTGACGTAGCCTTCTGGCGACGGATATGCTGTTCACGAGCCTGTAGTGTCAATACAAAAGCGCGTTGGTCGCGATTATCCTTGGTCATTCCGACGATACGTCCAGGCATCTTTCTGATTAATTTCTCTGTACAGCACATATACCCCACATAAGGTCCACCAAACTGCATCGGAATACCCAGCGACTGACCATCGCCCACAGCGATATCTGCCCCCCACTCGCCAGGAGTCTTCAACACTGCGAGGTCGGCAGCTACACAATCCATCATAAAGAGTGCTTTCTGCTCATGGCAAGCGTCAGCAAAACCTGTAAAGTCTTCTACGATACCAAACGCATTGGGTTGTTGCACCATAACGCCTGCCACATCACCCTTGGTCAATTCTTCCTTGAGTGCTTCCAAATCGGTCATACCATCTTTGGCAGATAAGGTACAGAGTTCTATACCATGATGCTGGGCATAACAATTCATTACCTTGACTGTCAGAGGATTCATCGTACCTGTAACAAGTACACGACGAGCCTTTTTTGCAGCAGCCACGGCCATCAGCATGGCTTCAGCAGCAGCGGTGGTGCCATCGTACATGGAGGCATTAGAGACGTCCATGCCTGTCAGTTCGGCCATCATACTCTGATACTCAAAGATATAGTGGAGCGTACCTTGCGATATTTCTGCCTGATAGGGGGTGTACGAGGTCAAAAACTCAGAACGTTGCAACAACTGAGGTATGACAGAAGGGGCATAGTGGTCGTAGACGCCCATACCAGCAAAGCATGTCAGTTGCTTGTTCATAGAACCGAGTTTCTCAAAGAGCTGGCGCACCTCCATCTCGCTCATTTCCGAGGGCAGCTGATAGTCACCTCGGAAACGGACACTTTCAGGGATGGCAGCATATAAGGCATCGACAGAACCAACACCTATCCTATCCAGCATCGCCTGAATGTCGGCATCTGTATGAGGGAAATATTTAAACATTAAAGATTAAACATTAAAGATTAAACATTATTTCTCACAAAACGCTGCGTAAGCCTTAGCATCCATCAAGTTGCCCAGTTCTGACTGGTCTGACATTTCCACTTTGATAATCCAGTTAGCATAGGCATCATTGTTGATGAGTTCCGGCTGGTCTTCCAATGCATCGTTCACTTCAACGACAACACCAGAGACAGGAGCAATAAGGTCACTAGCAGCCTTGACGCTCTCTACAGCACCGAACTCCTCACCTGCCGTTACTTCGTCGTCTACTTCTGGCATGTCGACATAGACCACATTGCCCAAAGCGTGCTGAGCATAGTCAGAAATGCCTATGAAACCGATGTTACCTTCTACTCTTACATACTCGTGTGACTCACTATAGTAGAGTCCTTCCAATACTTTTGCCATAATATTTATTTTTTATAGTTTTTGTTATAGAATTGTTTCTTCACCACTTTGCCTGGAAATACCTTCTTGCGAATCTGAATCTGCAAGTCAGTACCCAAAGCAGCATATTTTGCATCAACAAGTGCCATGCAGACACTCTTGTCGGTAGACAATGTATGATAGCCTGTCGTCACCTCACCGATGGCCTCGCCATTCATATTAAGGACGGTATAACCATGACGTGGAATGGCCTTGTCGCTGAGTTCGATGCCCACCAGTTTCTTGACAGGACCTTCTGCCTTCTGTCTGGCGAGCGCCTCTTTGCCAATGAATTCTTCCTTGTCGAGTTTGACAAACATGCCTAAGCCAGCCATAATAGGGGTAATGTCCGCAGAGAGTTCATCGCCATAGAGCGGCAGTCCCACCTCGAAGCGTAGCGTATCGCGACAACCCAGTCCACAGGCTTGCACACCAGCAGCAATAAGTTTGTCCCAGCACTGGCGGATATAGTCGTGAGCGGCATAAATCTCAAAGCCATCCTCACCAGTATAACCTGTACGGGAAACGATGACATCACCAACAGTCTTCACAGTATAGAAAGCCAGTTCGGAACAAGGCAGTCCCAGCACCGTCTCCACAATATGTTCGGACTCAGGCCCCTGGACGGCTATCTGTCCGTAGTAGTCGCTCTTGTTCTGCAGGTCAATGTCAAAACCTGCAGCGTGCTGCTGCATCCATGCCCAGTCCTTATCGATATTAGAGGCATTGATGACGAGGAAGAAGTCGTTGTCGCCCATCTTATAGACCAGCAGGTCGTCGACAGTGCCGCCATTCTCATAGCACATCATACCATAATATATCTTACCCACAGGAGCGCCCGCTATGTCGTTGGTAAAGATGTGCTGCACATAGCGTTCAGCATCCTTACCTTGCACGGTCACTTCACCCATGTGACTGACGTCAAAGAGTCCTACCTTCTCACGCACAGCCATGTGTTCCGGAGCAATTCCTGCATACTGAATAGGCATGATAAAACCGCCAAAGGGTGACATCAGTGCCCCCAGTGCCATGTGCTTGTCATACAGACAGGTCTGTTTGTCTTTCTGTTCTGTTTCTTCTTGATTAATTGCCATATTGAATCATTGCTTTTAGTAATATTGTTCTTCTATCTTTTCTATCTGTGCCACCTCATCAGCTGTCAGCATACGCTCGCTATCACATAAGGTACGGATAATCAGTTTTTTCACCTCTTCAAGGGTCAGCGAGGTGTAGTTTTTCAACAGCGTAATACGCTGACGAACGCTTTCCACACCGTTCTTTGCCAGTTTCTGACGAGTGGGGGTGATAGCTTGCAGCATGTGCTGCATATTGGTATCATAGAGCATCGTGCTATGGACGACACATCCATGAGGAGTCTTCCTGCATGCTGTTCCACAGACCTTACGATCGCCAATCATGATATCGTTATGATGGGTACCTGTAGCCTCGACACCCATCTTGCGGAGTACGAGCAATACCATATTAACGAAACGGTTGAAAGCAAAACCTACCTGTTCTTCCTTGGTGATGAACGACAGCATCAGGTTGTCACGGTCGGCATAGACACAGCCTCCCCCACTCTTTCTTTGAAACAACTGGATGCCATGCGCCTGACAATATTCTATGTTCACCTCATTCTCTACTACTTGATTACGGCCATAGATAACGCTGGGGGCTACCTGCCATAGGAAAAAAGCATCATCAGCCCACTGCTGGCGAGCCACAAATTCCTCCATGGCAAGATAGAACGACAGTCTTCTTGCAACGGCGGTTTCAGTGAGAATGATATTAACCATAGAATGTGATAGGTCAGTAGCTGAATGTTTGTGCAAATATATGAAGTTTTTATGTAATCTGCAAGAATTTTTGATTTTATTTTGATATTTCCTCGATTTACACTATCTTTGCATCTGAAAAAGAAGTATATACTATTTTGGAAACACAGAATAATGGGCTTTTAGCCCAAATACAATATCCTGCTGACCTGCGCAAGTTAAGTGTTGACCAGTTGCCAGAGGTGTGCAAGGAACTCCGCGAGGACATCGTGAAGGAGCTCTCCGTTAATCCTGGCCATTTGGCATCCAGTTTAGGTGTGGCAGAGATAACAGTAGCTTTGCACTATGTCTACGACACCCCTGAAGATCGTATTGTATGGGATGTCGGCCACCAAGCCTATGGGCACAAGATATTGACAGGACGTCGCGAACAGTTCTGCACCAACCGTAAGTTGGGCGGCATCCGTCCGTTCCCCTCTCCCCTTGAAAGTGAATACGACACCTTTGCCTGCGGACATGCGTCGAACAGCATCTCTGCTGCACTGGGTATGGCTGTCGCTGCCAAACTGGAGAAGCAAGAAGGACGACATGTGGTAGCAGTAATTGGTGACGGTGCATTGAGTGGCGGTCTGGCTTTTGAGGGACTGAACAATGTATCGTCGAGTCCCAACGATCTGCTCATCATCCTGAACGACAACGACATGTCAATAGACCGCAGTGTGGGTGGTATGCAGAAATATCTGCTGGGACTGAACACCAATAAGACCTATAATGCCATCAAGTTCAGAGCTACACGGTGGTTGCATAGCAAAGGACTGATGAGCGACGACCGCAAGAAGGGCATCCAACGCCTGTCGAACGCCATCAAGAGTGCCATTGCCCACCAGCAGAACATCTTCGACGGGATGAATATCCGTTACTTTGGTCCGTTCGACGGTCACGACGTCAAAGAGCTGGTGCGCATACTCAGTGCTATCAAGGACATGAATGGTCCCAAGTTGTTGCACCTGCACACACAGAAAGGACACGGTTATGCGCCTGCCGAAAAGGATGTTACGACATGGCATGCACCAGGCAAGTTCAATCCCGACACTGGCGAGCGTATCGTTGACGACGACCCGACAAAGCCACAGAAGTACCAGGATGTGTTTGGTCACACGCTTCTCGAGCTGGCACGCCAGAACCCGAAGATTGTGGGCGTGACGCCTGCTATGCCCAGCGGCTGTTCAATGAACATTATGATGGCGGAGATGCCGGAAAGGACTTTCGACGTAGGCATTGCCGAAGGACATGCTGTCACCTTCTCTGGCGGTATGGCCAAAGACGGTCTGCTCCCCTTCTGCAACATTTACAGTGCTTTTGCGCAAAGAGCCTTCGACAACATCATCCACGACGTGGCACTGCTGAATCTGAATGTGGTATTCTGCTTTGATCGTGCTGGACTGGTGGGCGAAGACGGTCCGACGCACCATGGTGCCTTCGACATGGCCGCACTAAGACCTGTACCCAATCTAACCATCTGTTCACCTATGGACGAGCACGAGTTGCGCCGTCTCATGTATACCGCACAACTGCCCGACAAGGGTCCCTTTGTGATTCGTTATCCGCGAGGAGGTGGTGAGTTACAAGACTGGCGCTGTCCTTTCGAAGAGATCAAGGTAGGTACTGGTCGCAAACTGAAAGACGGCACAGATGTTGCTGTTTTGAGCATTGGTCCGATAGGCAATAACGTGACAAGGGCTATTGCCGAACTCGGTGACAGCGTAAGTGTCGCCCATTACGACATGCGATTTCTTAAACCACTCGACGAGTCTATCCTCGACGAGGTGGGACGTAAGTTCAAGTACATCATCACCGTAGAGAACGGTGTCCGCAATGGCGGCATGGGCTCAGCCGTCATAGAATGGATGAGCGACCACAACTATCAGCCACACATCAAGCGTCTTGGCATCCCCGACAAATTCATAGAACACGGCACGGTACACGAGCTGCAGACCATTGTCGGCATAGACCAAGAGAGCATCAAAAAGGCAATTAGCGATTGGGCATCAACTATTAAACAAGAGCCAACTGCAAAAAGCTAAGCATATGAAGATTATCATCGGCGGGGCAGGTGCCGTAGGAACACACCTGTCGAAACTATTATCCAAAGACCATCAGGACTGCGTACTGATAGATGAGAACATCGACCGTCTGTCCGGTTTGGAGAGTCGTTATGACCTTATGACGCTTCATGGTTCTCCTACTAGTATCCAGACGCTGAAAGATGCTGGCGTGGAACATGCCGACCTCTTTGTAGGTGTCACCCCTGATGAGAGTGTCAATATGAATGCCTGCATGATAGCCCATGCCTTAGGGGCCAAAAAGACGGTAGCACGCATTGACAACTACGAATATCTGGCACCCAATCTGAAGGCTTTCTTCGAGCAGATGGGCATTAACTCACTCATCTACCCAGAGGTGCTTGCTGCCCATGACATCACCAATGGTCTGAAGATGTCGTGGGTGCGTCAGCGTTGGGATGTTCATGGTGGTGCCCTCATTATGCTGGGCATCAAGTTGCGTGAGACCTGTGAAATTCTGAACCAACCGCTACGCACCCTCTGTGGTCCTGACGACCCTTATCATATTGTTGCTATCAAGCGTGGCAACGAGACGCTCATCCCCAGTGGCAATGACGAGTTGCGTGTCAATGACATCGCGTACTTCATGACCACTCGCGAGTACATCCCCTACATTCGTAAGATTTCCGGCAAGGAACACTATGCCGATGTAAAGAACGTTGTCATCATGGGTGGCAGCAAGACTGCAGTACGTGTGGCACTGACTACTCCGGAATATATGAACGTCAAAATCATCGAGATTGACGAACAGCGCTGTGAGCGTCTCAACGAGTTGCTGAACGATGTCAATACGATGATAATCCATGGCGACGGCCGCGACCTTGGTTTGTTGATAGAAGAGGGCATTCAGAACATGCAAGCCTTTGTGGCGCTGACGGATAATGCTGAGACCAACATCCTTGCCTGTCTGACAGCCAAGCGAATGGGTGTTCGCAAGACGATAGCAATGGTTGAAAACCTGGACTACGTAGAGATGGCTGAGAGTCTGGACATCGGTACTATTATTAATAAGAAGACGCTGGCGGCAGGTCACATCTACCAGATGATGCTCGACGCTGACGTCACCAACGTCCGTTCCCTGATGATGGTCGACAGCGATGTTGCTGAGTTTGTGGCTGCCGAGGGGTCGAAAGTGACCAAGAAACCTGTCAAGGACCTTGGGCTACCCTTTGGAGTCACCATTGGTGGACTGGTACGCCACGACCAAGGCATCCTTGTTAATGGTAACACCCAGATAGAGGCCGGTGATTCTGTCATGGTATTCTGCCACGAACAGAACCTCAAGAAAGTGGAGAAGTTTTTTAAAGCCAACGTACTATGGTAAATCTACGGCTGATATATAAGATTATCGGTTCGCTGCTCTTCCTCTTGGGCACGCTGTTGCTCATCTGTACGGGCATATCCCTATACTACAAGGAAGACGATATGGTGGCATTTCTTATTTCCGCCATCTTTACCATCTGCGGTGGTCTTATCCTTAAGTATTTCGGCAACGAGGCCAACAACAATCTGAGCCGTCGCGACTCATACCTGTTGGTTACTGTCACCTGGGTTGTTTTCAGTTTCTTCGGCATGTTGCCATTCCTTATCAGTGGTTATATCACCAATATTACTGATGCCTTCTTCGAGACCATGTCGGGATTTTCTACAACTGGAGCCACCATCCTCGACGACGTAGAATGGCTACCCCATGCCACCCTCTACTGGCGCACACAGACTCAGTGGATAGGAGGTTTGGGAATCGTCTTCTTCACCATCGCCATTCTACCTTCTATGGTGGGTAGTGGTAGTGTGAAGGTCTTCGCTGCCGAAGCCACGGGCCCGCTACGTTCTAAGATGCATCCGCGCCTGTCAACAATGGCAAAGTGGATTTGGACCGTCTATCTGGGCCTTACCATTGCCTGTATTACTCACAACGACTCTACGGCATTCTTCAACTCACCAACCATTGAGTATATCTCCATCGTCTTCCAGTTCCTGGCAGGCATCAACTTTATGATGCTTTATGCCAGCATCTTCAAGCTGAAGCCTTTGGCACTTTTCAAGAGTTCAGAGTTTAAGTTGTATATCACCATTATCAGCATCTCCACGCTCTGGATTCTCTATCTGTTGATGACGCGCAACGGATATGGTCTGGAACGAGCCTTCCGCTCGGCATTGTTCCAAGTGGTATCGTTCATCACGACGACAGGACTGTTCAACGACGATGCTGCCCGCTGGCCACACATCACATGGGTTATCCTGGGCTGTCTGATGTTTGTGGGTGCCTGCTCAGGTTCAACGACGGGAGGATTCAAATGTGTTCGTGCCGTGATGATTATGAAGGTACTACGCAATGAGTTCAACAAGCTCTTGCACCCCAACGCCGTACTACCTGTCAAGATCAACGGCACGCCAGTACCTCATAGCCAACTCAACACGCTGCTGGCATTCTTTGCCATCTTTACCATTATGGTGATACTGACGGCAACGCTGATGATTGCGGCAGGCATCGACAATACCAATGCCGTCACCATCTCACTGAGTTGTATCAGCAATGTTGGTCCCACGCTGGGTACACAGATTGGTCCGGAGATGTCATGGAGCGAACTTCCAACCTATGTCAAGTGGCTCTGTTCGTTTCTGATGCTTGTAGGACGTCTGGAGATTATGTCCGTGCTGGTGCTGTTTACCCGTGGTTTCTGGAAAGACAACTAAGAGTCAATAGTAGTCTGTTCTGATTCAAGATACAGTTCCACATCCTGCTGGATGCGCTCGAACTGTGCAGACTGCTTATAGCCAGTATTCTTTTTCAGCATCTGACGGATGTCTTGAAGCGAGTGTTCGTAACAAGACATCTCGTTACGGCGCTGTTCGTGGTGTACGGCAGTATGGTATATCTCTTCCTGGCGCTCCAAACGCAGGCGGTTGCACACCTTATTTAATATAGGGACTACCACATTGTCAAACAGGTGGTGGCCCTGTATATATAAATAGGTGGTCTGTGGCGTCACACCCAGCGCCTTAACGCTCGCCTTCGTATCGAGGTACTCCGTCTTGGCACTAGGAAACTCCGACTGTAGCTGTTTGACCTTACGTCCCACCTTGGAACGCAGATGAACCAACGACGGCAGTGGGTCTAACACGTTGAATTTTCCCGGGTCGATGACACGTGCAAAGTCCGTCATCGAGAAGCGATTATAGTTACCCGTACGATAAGCCCACACACTCCACACAAAAAGCGGGAAGATGGCTTCACTATACTGGGTCATATAGTTGTCAAAGTCAAAGATGCGATGGTCGTTGAGTGTCACGCTGACGCACACCTCATGCAACGACTGGGCATAGCACTGCATATTTTCTATGGAATAGGCATAGGTGTGAAACACATAACCGCTGTTCAGCACCCGTTGCGACTGCGCCGTAGCACCTTGCAGCATGTAGTCGTAGTCGGCATCGACGCAGGCTATCATATCGGGACCAACATTCTCGCCTACAAAATTCATCAGTACAGACTTCTTGCCACGCTGCAACTTCTCGTGCGAGGGCAACATGACTTCGAAATAGCGCTTGTCGTCTTCAAAGCGTGAGAGCACCGTACGCCAAAAGTAGATGTCATCATAGCTTTCTACATAGGCTACGATGCGACGCCGTGCTTTCTTGGATTTCAACTGGTTGGCAGCTTCGAAGTAACGGCTATTGAGTTGGTCTTTCAGTTTACTAGGCATAATTGTCAATTGTCAATTATCAATTGTCAATTATATCGTAATATCCGAAACTTCCGTCACTTTATCCATCCAGCCATTCATGATGACAGCTGGAGAATGGGTGGTGAGGATAATCTGCACGTTAGGATTCATCTCTACCACCAAATCAATGAGGCGTTTCTGCCACTCGATATGCAGGCTCACCTCTGGTTCATCCATGAAAAGGACATAGGGCAACTGGTCTTCTACCAATACCGTCAGCAGAATAGCCAGCATCTGCTTCTCGCCACTCGACAACTGATAGGGCACCAGCGTCTCGCCAATCTGTGAGAAGCGTATCTCGTTTTCTGTACGGACAATCTTCTTGCCCGTCTCTTCAAAGAGTTCGTCGACAATATCCTGGAAGCGGGTCTTGGCCTGCGACAGCTGCTGGGCAGCATCAGTATTTCCTGCCTGCAACTGTTCGATGATGCGGTTGCCGATGTTCACCTGATAGTCCAGGTACTTGCGCTGCAGATGATAGAGTTGGAAGTCGAGGGCTGAAGAAATACGCGAATCCACCAGATTGATAGTCTCGTTGTTGAGCAGGGGCGAATCCATCGAACGGATGATGTCGTAGCGGATATGGGTAGCGTCCTCTGGCTCCACCACCAAGTGAACGCCCTTGAGCAGGTGGTTCTGCAGGTCCCCATTGGTATTGACACTACGGAACACCTTGTTCAATATTGTCGACTTACCCACTCCATTGATACCGCTGAGAATATTCACATGCGGGTCAAGATGCCACACGATATGTTTCTTACCGCTCCACAGGGAGTCGATTTCAATCATTCGGATACAGTCTGCGTATTTCATAGGCTCGAAACCAATAAACAATAAACAACGAACGACAGCTAACAGCCGTTAATCTCTGTCGCCTAATGTCTTGCGCCAGAAGTCTTCTAACTGCAATTCAAAGATCAGCGTACTATAGGCAGGAATACCATTTCTTGTCGCTGAGCCATAGGCCAGCTGGTAAGGGATATAGATGCGCCAGCGATCGCCACGATGCATGTGCATCAGAGCAGTAGAGAAGCCCTTCACCAGACTTCCGGCAACAAACTTTGACGGTGTAGCTGTTATGGGGTCAAAAGTGCCAGCGTAGCTCTGGTCGAAGATATATCCACGCGCATAGCTGGCTGACGGCAGCAGACGACCTTGGTAGTGCACGGTGACAGAGTCTGTCTGCAGGGGTGACGTGGTGCCAGCGCCCTGTACCAGTTTCTCTACTACGACATAGTCGCTGTAGGAAAAGGTATAATACTGTTCCGGCATCGTGTAACAAGGCAGCAGACTCCAATTCGTCTGCCCCTTGTCAATCTTCTGCTGAGTATCTGATACCAGATTGCTAAAATACTCGTCGTTGGTAGCCTGCCAGTTGGCATACTCCTCCACAGCATCGTCCTCTTCCTTACAAGAAGCAAGGGCCAACACTGCCAACAGGCACCAGATGATATTTCTGAACTTCATCGTTTATTACTGTAATTTCTTCAACAGGCTTGCAATGCTCACCTTATCTTCGATAATGCTGTTCAGGTCGCTGATGTTCACGCGCTCCTGCTCCATGGTGTCGCGGAAGCGCAGCGTAACCTTGCCATCAACGAGCGAGTCGTGGTCGACGGTGACGCAGTATGGTGTACCAATAGCGTCCTGACGGCGATAGCGCTTACCGATAGAGTCCTTCTCGTCATACTGGCAGGCGAAGTGATACTTCAGCTGGTCAATAATCTCACGAGCCTTCTCGGGCAGACCGTCCTTCTTCACCAACGGCATCACAGCACACTTGACAGGTGCCAGAGCAGCAGGCAGACGCAGTACAGTACGTGTCTCGCCATTCTCCAGCTTCTCCTCGTCAAAGGCATGGCACATGATGCTCAGGAACATACGGTCAACACCAATAGATGTCTCGATGACATACGGAGTATAGCTCTCGTTGGTCTGTGGGTCAAAGTACTTGATGCTCTTGCCAGAGTATTTCTCATGCTGTGAGAGGTCGAAGTTGGTACGAGAGTGGATACCCTCTACCTCCTTGAAGCCAAACGGCATCTTAAACTCGATATCGGTAGCGGCGTTAGCATAGTGAGCCAACTTGTCGTGGTCGTGGAAACGATAGTTCTCAGCACCGAAGCCCAGTGCCTGGTGCCACTTCATACGGGTCTCCTTCCACTTGAGCTCCGTACCAGGCTGTACGAAGAACTGCATCTCCATCTGCTCAAATTCACGCATACGGAAGATGAACTGACGAGCCACAATCTCGTTACGGAAAGCCTTACCAATCTGGGCGATACCGAAAGGAATCTTCATACGACCGGTCTTCTGTACGTTCAGGTAGTTCACGAAGATACCCTGAGCAGTTTCAGGACGCAGGTACACCTTCATAGAGGCATCAGCGCTGGCACCCATCTCGGTGGCGAACATCAGGTTGAACTGACGGACATCGGTCCAGTTCTTGGTACCGCTGATGGGGTCTACAATCTCCTCGTCAAGGATGATCTGCTTCAGAGCCTCCAAGTCTGGTCCCTGCATGGCAGCAGCATAGCGTGCGTGCAGGTTGTCGCGCTTCTCCTTGGTCTCCTTCACACGCTCGCTGGTCTCCATATACTTAGCCTCATCGAAGCTGTCGCCGAAACGCTTGCGAGCCTTCTCCACTTCCTTCTGAATCTTCTCGTCATACTTGGCAATCTGATCCTCAATCAGCACGTCAGCACGATAGCGTTTCTTAGAGTCGCGATTGTCAATCAAGGGATCGTTGAAAGCATCCACGTGACCAGAAGCCTTCCATATCGTTGGGTGCATAAAGATGGCGCTGTCGATACCCACGATATTCTCGTGCAACATCGTCATAGCCTTCCACCAATACTGCTTAATGTTATTCTTCAACTCCACACCGTTCTGACCATAGTCGTAAACGGCTCCTAAACCATCGTAAATCTCACTTGAGGGGAATACAAAACCATACTCTTTACAG
>OMQN01000086.1 GCA_900313235.1 uncultured Prevotellaceae bacterium
GCGAAGTGCGACAAGATAGTAGAGGACATCCATAAGGCTGGCTACAAGCTGGACATCAAGACAGCCCAGGTGGATGCTGACGATGTAGAACAGCTGAAGGCATTGTTCAACGACTACAAGCCTGAGCTGGTCATCAACCTCGCCCTACCCTATCAGGACTTGACCATCATGGATGCTTGTCTGGCTTGCGGATGCTCGTATCTGGACACTGCCAACTACGAGCCGAAGGACGAGGCTCACTTTGAGTATTCGTGGCAGTGGGCCTACCGTGAGCGTTTCGAACAGGCTGGCTTGACGGCCATCCTCGGCTGCGGTTTCGACCCGGGAGTCACATCTATCTATACAGCATACGCTGCCAAGCACCACTTCAAAGAGATTCAGTATCTGGACATCGTCGACTGCAACGCTGGCGACCACCACAAGGCTTTCGCCACCAACTTCAACCCCGAAATCAACATCCGCGAGATTACGCAGAAGGGCTTGTATTGGGAGAATGGCCAGTGGGTAGAGACAGAACCGCTAGAGATTCACAAGGACCTGAACTATCCTAACATCGGTCCTCGCGACAGCTATCTGCTGCACCACGAGGAGATAGAGTCGTTAGTCATCAATTACCCCACCATCAAGCGTGCCCGTTTCTGGATGACCTTCGGCCAACAGTATCTGAAGCACCTCGAGGTAATTCAGAACATCGGCATGAGTCGCATTGACGAGGTAGAGTACGAGGCTCCACTGGCTGATGGCACAGGTACAGCAAAGGTAAAGATTGTGCCCCTGCAGTTCCTGAAGGCCGTACTGCCCAACCCGCAGGATCTGGGCGAGAACTACGAAGGCGAGACCTCTATCGGCTGCCGCATCCGTGGCATTGGCAACGATGGCAAGGAGCACACCTATTATGTCTATAACAACTGCTCGCACCGTGCTGCCTACGAGGAGACGGGCATGCAGGGCGTATCCTACACCACGGGTGTTCCCGCCATGATTGGTGCCATGATGTTCTGTAAGGGTCTGTGGAAGAAACCTGGCGTCCACAACGTCGAGGAGTTCGATCCCGATCCATTCATGGAACAGCTGAACAAGCAGGGGCTGCCTTGGCACGAAATCCACGACGGCGACCTGGAGTTGTAAAAACCTCACCCGACCTCCCCTAAGGGGAGGAGGGCCTGCGGAAAGAATGAAATAAAAAAATAACCAATAGCAAGTCTGGCTATCCCCCTGAAACCGCCAGGCACTCCCCTCCTTGGGAGGGGTCGGGGGATGTATCAAATGGCAAAGAAAGAAGAAAACCAAGAGGCTATGACGCCTCAACAGGAGAAGATGAAAGCCCTGATGGCAGCCATGCAGAAGATTGAGAAGGACTTCGGCAAGGGCAGCATCATGAAGATGGGTGATGAGAAAATTGAGAATGTAGAGGTCATCTCCACTGGTTCGATAGGCCTTAACGCCGCCTTAGGCGTTGGCGGATACCCCAAGGGACGCATCATCGAAATCTACGGTCCGGAATCGTCTGGTAAGACAACGTTGGCCATTCACGCCATTGCCGAGTGCCAGAAGAAGGGTGGCATTGCCGCTTTCATTGACGCCGAGCATGCCTTTGACCGTTTCTATGCCGAGAAGCTGGGAGTAGACATCAACAACCTCTATATCTCACAGCCCGACAATGGTGAACAGGCTCTGGAGATTGCCGACCAGCTCATCCGTTCGTCAGCCATTGACATCCTGGTTGTCGACTCTGTCGCTGCCCTGACACCCAAGAAGGAGATTGAAGGTGACATGGGCGACTCTGCCGTCGGTCTGCATGCCCGTCTGATGTCACAGGCCCTGCGCAAACTGACAGGTACCATTGCCAAGACCAACACCACGTGCATCTTCATCAACCAGCTGCGCGAGAAGATTGGCATCATGTTCGGCAATCCCGAGACGACAACGGGTGGTAACGCGCTGAAGTTCTACGCCTCTGTACGTCTGGACATCCGCAAGGTGACAGCCATCAAGGATGGTGAAAACATCATCGGCAACCAGGTGCGCGTCAAGGTTGTCAAGAACAAGGTTGCTCCTCCCTTCCGCAAGGCAGAGTTTGAGATTACCTTCGGAGAAGGCATCTCGAAGATTGGCGAGATTGTCGACCTGGGTGTAGAGTATGACATCCTCAAGAAGAACGGTTCATGGTTCTCTTATGGCGACTCCAAGCTGGCACAAGGCCGCGACGCCGTGAAGGGACTGCTGAAGGACAACCCCGAGCTCTGCGAGGAACTGGAGGCCAAGATTATGCAGGTCATCAACGACAAGGCATAACCAATCTTTTGAAGACCACACACACAGCATATAAAAAAGCGCCCTCTCGACGGGGGCGCTTTTTTATGATGGCTTAGAATTCTCCTTCAGCCATTTTCTCTTTGGGTTTCTCCGCAGGCTTAGCGGCATTCTTAGCGGTATTCTTAGCGGTATTCGTATGATGGCCGCCCGCACGACTCTTGGCAGAGCGCTTGCCAGTGTTCTTGGTCTTGACGGGTTCATCGGTAGCCTTACGCGCCTTGGCCTGCAAAACATAGCCCTTCTCGTCAAACCACACGTCGAGGATGACATCATTAGAACGGGCATACATCCATAACTCATTACCTTCAGCATCAAAGGATTTCTTGAAGGCCTCACCCATAGCCAGCTCCACCTCTTCCTTGGTCATGCCATTGATGACACGTCCCTCACGAATGGCAGCACGCGACTCCTTGCTGGTGTTGCGGGCCTCACCCTCACCCATGCCAAACAGGTAACCGAAGAAGTCGTCGCGGGCACCACTGGCACCTCCGTCGATGTCGTCTTCGTTGAATACCACATCCTTATAATAGACACGACGGCTATCCGTCTCACGCATGGTCAGCGTATAGTACTTCGAATTTCTGACAGGGGTAATCTCGTCGATGATGAAACCCGTAAAGCGAGGCACCTTCACGTCACGCACCTTACCAGAGCCCTTACTGCTCATACTGGTAGAGTACTTGGTATGCACCGTCTGGTTCAGATACTCACGAATGTTGGACGACACTGTCATATTGGCACCCAGGAATTCGAAGGAACCGGCAAAGCTGTAGCGGTCGGCATCCTCCGACGTACTCTCATCGCGCAAGCCGCTGTTGGTCTTCGACATGGCGACATTCTGATAGAACTGGTTGCCATTCTCGTCTTCCACAATAATCTTTACAGGACATGTACGCGTGCCGACACCGATAGCCTTGACGGTAACCAGCATGTTCTTGTCGACCGTGATTTCACGATAGGCATCGCTCGAATACTCGGTATCCACGCGGAAGTGCTGAGTGCGCGTCAGCAGCGGCTGGTTCATCAGCAACTCACGGGCTTTGTCGACATCGCCCAGATAAGCGAGCGTAGGAATACCGCTCTTCGAATAGCAGTAGTCGGCAAACGTGCCCCACGGCTGGACAAAATAATAGGATTTGCCATCTTCCTCACAGGTAAAGTTAATATGAACGCGACCGTTGGACAACATATTGTGGCCTTGATAGACCATGATGCGATGGCGCAAAATGCCATTGGCGACCTCCTTCTTCGTGATAGCATCATGGAACGTGCTGACCAGCAGGTCGTACTTGTCAGGAACCACCATGAAGCGCATGCCGACTTTCCAGTCGCACATGCTGTAGTAACGGAAGTTCTTGCCCATGAAGTCCGTAGGCTCTGCCTCGGCAGAATCATGGTGCTGTCCCTCTGCCACGTCTTTGGCCCCCTTTGTCTTAACAATATACGGATTGTCCTGTGCCATTGCTGTCGACAGGACAAATGATGCTGCAACCACTAAAATCCATTTTTTCATGCTGTCACATTTTAGTTATTTCGTTGCAAAGATACAAAAAGTATTTGATACTTGTGCCAAAATGTCACCATAATATTGAAAAAAAATTGTTTTGGCATACGCTTTGCTATCTCCCTACTGACAAATCATGCATATTAACAATTAAAAAATATACTATTATGGGAAAGATTATTGGAATTGACTTAGGAACTACTAACAGCTGTGTTGCCGTATTCGAGGGTAACGAGCCAGTAGTAATCGCCAACAGCGAAGGCAAGCGCACAACGCCTTCTGTCGTTGGTTTCGTAGAAAATGGTGAGCGCAAGATTGGTGACCCTGCCAAGCGTCAGGCCATCACCAACCCCAAGAACACCGTTTACTCTATCAAGCGTTTCATGGGTGAGAACTGGCAGCAGACGGAGAAAGAGATTTCTCGCGTACCTTATTCAGTAGTCAACGAGGGCGGCTATCCCCGTGTAGACATCAATGGCCGTAAGTACACTCCACAGGAAATCAGCGCCATGGTGCTGCAGAAGATGAAGAAGACTGCCGAGGACTACCTCGGACAGGAGGTGACAGAGGCTGTCATCACCGTACCTGCCTACTTCTCTGACTCACAGCGTCAGGCTACCAAGGAGGCTGGTCAGATTGCCGGTCTCGAGGTGAAGCGTATCGTCAACGAGCCTACTGCTGCCGCTTTGGCATACGGTGTTGACAAGGCCAACAAGGATATGAAGATTGCCGTCTTCGACCTCGGTGGTGGTACGTTCGATATCTCTATCCTGGAGTTCGGCGGTGGTGTGTTCGAGGTGCTCTCTACCAACGGTGATACTCACCTGGGTGGTGACGACTTCGATCAGGTCATCATCGACTGGCTGGTTCAGGAGTTCAAGAACGACGAGGGTGCCGACCTGAAGAGCGATCCTATGGCTATGCAGCGTCTGAAGGAGGCTGCCGAGAAGGCTAAGATTGAACTGTCTTCTAGCACTTCTACCGAGATTAACCTGCCTTACATCATGCCTGTTGGCGGTGTTCCCAAGCACTTGGTGAAGACCCTGACACGTGCTAAGTTCGAGCAGCTGGCTCACGACCTCATCCAGGCTTGTCTGGCTCCTTGTCAGAAGGCTATGGCTGATGCCAAGCTGAACACCGCTGATATCGACGAGGTCATCCTCGTAGGTGGTTCAAGCCGTATTCCTGCTGTTCAGACTTTGGTTAAGAACTACTTCGGCAAGGAGCCTTCAAAGGGTGTAAATCCTGACGAGGTTGTAGCCGTAGGTGCTTCAATTCAGGGTGCTATTCTGAACAAGGAAGGTGGTGTAGGCGACATCGTACTGCTCGACGTTACTCCTCTGACACTGGGTATCGAGACCATGGGTGGCGTGATGACAAAGCTGATCGAGGCTAACACAACCATTCCTTGCAAGAAGAGCGAGACATTCTCTACCGCTGCTGACAATCAGACAGAGGTAACCATCCACGTCCTGCAGGGCGAGCGTCCTATGGCTGCTCAGAACAAGTCTATCGGACAGTTCAACCTCACAGGCATTGCTCCCGCCCGTCGTGGTATTCCTCAGATTGAGGTAACCTTCGACATCGATGCCAACGGTATCCTCAAGGTTTCTGCCAAGGATAAGGCTACAGGCAAGGAGCAGGCCATCCGCATCGAGGCTTCTTCTGGTCTGTCACAGGACGAGATCAACCGCATGAAGGCCGAGGCTGAGCAGAACGCCGAGAACGATAAGAAGGAGCGCGAGCGTGTTGACAAGCTGAACCAGGCAGACTCTATGATTTTCCAGACGGAGAACCAGCTGAAGGAACTTGGCGACAAGATTCCTGCCGAGCACAAGCCCGCCATCGAGCAGGCTTTGCAGCAGCTGAAGGATGCCCACAAGGCTGGCGACGTCGCTGCTATCGACACTGCCATCGCTGCCCTCAACAACGCTTGGCAGACTGCCTCACAGCAGATGTACCAGGGTGCTCAGGGTGCACAGCCAGGTGCCGACCAGTTTAATGGTGGTCAGCAGGCTGGCGGACAGCAGCAGGGTGCTCCTAAGGATGACAACATCCAGGACGCCGACTTCGAGGAGGTCAAGTAAAACAAGAAATACTTCTATCATGATAAAGGCTCACCGTGCGGTGAGCCTTTTTTACTTTGCTATCAGCCAGTATTCCATGTGCGTTGATTTTCGCTTGCTCTCGAAGTTGAACTGTACGTCGTTCAGGGCATTGCCAATCTTCTGGAAAGAGGTGTCCGGATCGTAGTTCTGATAGCGCGAGGCGAGGAGCTGACTGATGTCGCCCAAGCTCCACCATTTGGCACGTTCGTTGTCCTTGGGCCGACGGAAGGTTTCGCCAATCATCTCCACCAGGTCGTTCAGACGCTGGTAGGGCTCGTTTTCTTCTATCAGCGTTTGTATCTCCTTGTCGTTCAGCCAGAAGCGTTCCTTGTTATTAAAGAGGTGGAGCGCCTGGGCGAAGAGCTGTTCGTGCTCCAGATTATCCTCGAAATTGATGTTTCCTGTCACTTCCACACAGACAAAGCGGCGGCTTCCCGTAGGGTCGACAAGGGGCTTCTGCTGGTTGGTAGTGCCGATGAACGACGTGTAGCGGCGATAGAACTGGATGGTCTTGCCATAGGGCGGACGGAACTTGACATCGCTGGACGACAGCAGGTATTTCAGCACGATCTGCTGCGAATTGGTGGTCTTGTCGAACTCATCGATGTTGATGAGGGCAAAGGAGGTCAGCGCTATGTTCAGGTCAAACTCATTCTTGAAGTTCAGCTTGTCATTATAGTAGTCGCGCAATGCCGGAGGCAACAGAATCTTGCAGAAGCGCGTCTTACCACACCCCTGACGACCTGTCAGCAGTGGCGTCAACGCATTGCCCGTCAGTTGTTTATCACTCTCGCGCCACTGGGCAACCATTCCTACCAGCCAGTAGCGCAGATACTTCTCCCAATGCGGCTGACAGGTGGGCACGCGTGCTGCCAGTTCCTTGATGCGGTCCTGTCCGTCCCATGCAGGCAACTTGTCAAGCCACGCATTCACGGGGTCATACTGCTGGATGCGCGTCGAGTCGATAAAGCGGTTCACGTCCCTATCCCACGACTTCAGTCCTAACTCTGTGGCTTTCAGCGTCATATCGTTACGTACAGCCTCCGTCAGCGGTTTGAAACGCTGGTCGTCAGAGAATTTCTCACGATACTCCGCTACACCCGTCAGCAGATTCTTGCGCATCTCGAAGTTAGAGTTAAGGAATATCTCCGTCTTCATGGCCTGTATCGTGTCTTCCGGCACGCTCTTCAGCGGACGTATCCTGCGCTTCTTGCGATAGTCCTCCTGCTCAGCTACGCTATATACCGTCTGGAAGATTTTCTCTACCAACAGCCTGTCACGATTCAGCACAGGATGCTCCAGCGTCAGCCCTTGTGCATGAGCCAAAGGAATGCCCTGCTCCAGGCACATCGAGGCTATCCGCATCAGCAGCGTCGCCTCCTTCTCCTCGTCGGGCAGGTCGAAATAGCGTCCCAGCACCGTCTCCACGATGAATGTCCAGTTCAACTGGTAGGTACGTGTCAACGTTCGGCCAGGCATCAACCAGTCTTCCTCATTGGTAATCTCTACAGGGCGAGGCAACTCGTGGCGCTCCGTATCAGCATAGAATGGACGGGCATCTGCCTGATACCCCATCTCAGGGTCGGCACTCATATACACCGTTCTGTCCAGTCGCGGCTCCATGAATGGGATGTCGATGCCGAACTGATTCTGATAAGCTCTGCGTGCCGTCTCATACAGGTTCTTATGAAACTGTAGTATCTCCGGCTCCTCCGTTGGCAGTGCCCCCTCTCCTTTGGAGAGGTTGGGTGAGGTCCCATACAACTCTCCTCGGCAGACAATCTTCACACTTCTGCCCGACGCTCCCAGGAAACACATCAGCGTCTCTGGCAGCTTCTTTGCCAAGCCCCTGATTTCCACCGCTTTCTCATACGTCGGCAGATTGTTCACCTCCAGCACGACCAACCCGTTATAGTGCTTCATCAGCCACTGCTCTTTCCTTTTCTGGTAGTCAGCAGCAAAGCATATCCTGGGCATGCGGACGCCACCCTCCCAATTCGTTGTGACCTGTCCGTCGTCCTGTCGCTCCACCTTCATCAGATGGTACACCTCTCTGAATTTCTTCACAGCCGTCTGTACCTCACCCTCTTTGATGGCAGCCACCAGCCCGTCCAGTGTCAGGTGGTTAATCACCTCCTTCGTTCCCGATTTCTTCAACAATGTAATATTCATACTATTTCTAAGGTTTATGTTCTTTCCTAAACTTTTCAGACTACAAATATACGAAATATTCTGCAAATAGCCAAAGCATTTTTGCAGAAATTTTGAAGAAGATTTTCTATATAGCATACATGCCTACATAATTCTGACATATTTCATTGTAATATAGAGCATTACCAAAATTTCAGCCTACATCTAACCTACACAATGCCTACATTCAGCCTACATACAAACCACCACAGTTATACAACTAATACAGCGCTGAGTACAGCTAAGCCAGCGCCGTGTACAGCTAATAACGGCAAAATTCTCTAGAGAATTTTTGCCAAGCACAGCTATCTCATCCTATTCCTATCGCTATTTTTCCAAAAATCATGTAGGTTTATGTAGGCTGAGTGTAGGCTTTGTGTATGCTAATTATTTGTTATATTGTTGGATTACAAGTATTTATAACGAAAACATGTAGGCATGTAGGTATGTTATGTGCAGTACTGGCATGTAGTGTACTGAATAAGTTGACAAAATTTGAGTTCAACTTATGAGTAGAAATGTAAAGAAAAGTAGAGAGGAGAGCCTTGAAATTCTCCGTGAGTAT
>OMQN01000001.1 GCA_900313235.1 uncultured Prevotellaceae bacterium
AATGGAGAAATAATGCTACGTAATACACATCGTGATGAAGGTGGGTTTCTCGTTTTTTTATATCCAGTCACCAATATGGGACATTCGTCCCGAAAAACTATAACCACTAAATCTGACCTATAGACTATAGTCTGGAGGTCACAGGTTCAAGCCCTGTCTGGGCCACACTAAAAAAGTGAGGAGTTACGCATTTAGCGCAACTCCTTTTCTTTATTTTGCAAATGGTCTCGTTTTTCTCTCTTATCTTACTACTACTTTCTTGCCATTCTGTATATAGATGCCGTTGGGCAGATGGGTATTTGGCGATGTGCCATTTGCGATTTTCCTGCCCGAGAGGTCGTAGATGGTGTTATCGTTCCCGTTGGCGCTGACGTTATCGTTGAGGTTATTGATACCCGTAGGTTCTTCCACGGATTTTCTTTAACCTCTAACCTTTATTTCTCTCACAGATTTGTACAGATTTACACAGATTTTCTGTGGCTATCCGTGAAATCTGTGTGAGAATAATGTTTTCATGCCCCTTTCTTTGTGCCTTTAAAAAGAATATGTATATTTGCAGAGGAAAAACTAAATATTAGAAGAAATGAAATAATTAGAAATTCTAACTGTTTTCTCTATGAAGATTCTTGGGAACATCATCTGGGTAGTGTTTGGCGGTCTGGAAATGGCAGTGGCATATTTTTGCATTGGTCTCTTGCTGATGATAACGATCATTGGCATACCTGCAAGCACCCCATCAAGTACCCCCGCAAGTACCCCATCAAGTGCTGGTGTTCCATTCACCACCGACAATGAGAATATTTTGCGGTTGGTCAAAGCTATTGGTCATCGTCAGCTCTCCGTAAAGGAGATGCTTGCTGCCGTTGGTCTGAAAGACCGAATGAATTTTATGGAGTATTCTCTTACCCCGGCAATGACCGAAGGCTTTGTCTGCTTACTATATCCAGACAAGCCCAAACATCCAAGGCAAAAGTATTTGCTTACCGTCAAGGGCTTTGCACTCTACAATGAGTTGACTAAGGATGCAAGCAAGTGAAGTCGGACACTGGGGAGTGATAGTGTTATAACAAAAAAAAGGATTATAGGATATGAAAAGGGTAATTTATTTAATGGTTGGCTTGGTGATGACGGCATGGATGCTGGTGGGCTGTGCCTCGACGGAGGGACTGGCATCGAGGGCTGCGGAGAAGAAGAGGAAGGTCTTGGCGGCGCTGGACGCACAGGACTATAAGATTGAGGTACAGATGATGTATCCACCGAGGGGTATGGCGAGGAATGTGACGTACGGCTACTCACTGGAGGTGAGGAACGACTCGCTGATATCCTACCTGCCCTACTTTGGCAGGGCGTATGACGTGCCATACGGTGGGGGCAAGGGGCTGAACTTCTCTGCTCGCATAACCAGCTATCAGGAATATGCGGGCAAGAAAGGTCAACACAAAATAGAGATTGGCACGGAGAACGAGGAGGACAAGTACCTGTACTACGTGGAGGTGTTTGAGAATGGTAATGCTACCATCGACGTGATGGCTCAGAAGAGGGAGCGCATCAGCTACTCGGGGGTGATGTCTATTCCACCCTCACGTTGACAGACCCCGAGAGTGTGCCGTCGACGGTGCGTACGTTGATGGTAAAGGGCTCGGAGCCAGCACCCCGTCTAACGATGAGCACCACTCTGCCGCTGAAGAGGCGCATGCGGGGCTGGGTGAAGGACTCCAGCGATGTGGCATCGCCATTGCATACAGCCTTGAACTCTCCGTTGCCTGTGACATCAAACTCCAGTTGGTCGTCGGCTGTAGGTACAAAATTGCCGTTTTCATCGACCATTGAAACATCAATAAAGACAAGGTCGCCCTCGATGGGTTCCACCTCGAAACGGAACTTCGCAGGCTTTCCTGCAGTACGTATGGTCTGTTCGTCCGCCTTTTTCCCGTCCTTATCGTATGCCACCACACGTATCTCACCTGGCTCATATACCACATCATTCCAACGCAGACGGTAGCGGTCGAGAAGTGCGATGCGAGAGTCTGCATCAGAAGAAGCATCGGGATTGCAGAGGATGTCCTTTGCGTTGATGTTCTTACGGAGTCGTCCCTGACTCTTTCCGTTGACGAAGAGCTCAGCCTCGGGATAGTCTGTATAGACGAAGACGGGTGTCACCTGTCCTTCACGTCCTG
Source organism: uncultured Prevotellaceae bacterium (assembly GCA_900313235.1). Classification (GTDB taxonomy): domain Bacteria; phylum Bacteroidota; class Bacteroidia; order Bacteroidales; family Bacteroidaceae; genus Prevotella. The sequence continues at coordinate 2,178 of OMQN01000001.1, forward strand.
GCCATGTCCAGTGGGGCAGCATGTGGAGGGTGTGGTCCTGTTTGTTCCATTGCGAACGATAGAGCCAGTAACGGTCCTTGGGTAGTCCGGCAAGGTCGCAGATACCGAAGTAGCTGGAGCGCGACGGCCAGTATTCATCGTATGGTGTCGGTTCGCCCAGATAGTCGAAGCCCGTCCACACAAACTGTCCTATGGTCCAGGGTCTGTCGTCCATCATGAGGAAGTCGTCATCTGGCAGATTGCTCCACGGACACCACTCCACATCGTACGACGAGCACTGTCCGTCGGCAGTTGTCAACGCTGTGGGGTCGTAGTTGGGCGAATAGGAAGCAAACTGAGAGTTGTCGGAGAGCTTCACGGGAAACTTATACACACCACGAGAGCTGACGGTGCTTGCCGTCTCGCTGCCGAGAAGGAAGCCCTTAGGCAGCTGAGTAATGTTGTTGTCATACTTATGTACACGGTAGTTGAAGCCTGGCACATCCATCACCTGTGCAAAGCCCGACTTCAGTGCATCATCGGCACGGTCCATGCCCTGAGTCACAGGGCGTGTAGGGTCGAGCTGATGGATAAGGTCCTGCAGATGGCGAGCCCAGTAGACACCCTCATTGGCATCCCACTGCTCAGGTATCTCATTGCCTATCGACCACATCACTATCGAGGGGTGGTTGCGATGGTTGAGCACGAGGTTGGTAATGTCCTTGTCAGCCCACTCCTTGAAGAAGCACGCATAGCCGTTCTTGCACTTAGGATATATCCACATATCGAACGACTCCGCCATGACCATCATACCCATAGAGTCGCATATCTCCATCTGCATGGTCGACGGCATGTTGTGGGCAGTACGGATGGCATCACATCCCATATCCTTCAGTATGCGTATCTGGCGGATGAGAGCCGACTTGTCGATGGCAGCGCCCAGCGGTCCGAGGTCGTGGTGCAGACAAACGCCCTTAATCTTTCGGCTCACGCCATTGAGCTCGAAGCCCCGTTCCTTAGAGACGCTGACGGTACGCAGTCCGACGTTGATGGTCTTCTCGTCGAGTATTTTGCCCTTGTACCACAGTGAAGCCTTGAGCCTGTACAGATAAGGATGCTCAGGCGACCACAACTTGGCATGAGCAACGCCAAAAGTGGTGCCAGCCCTGTTGTCGTGCATAGGAGTGTCGGCAGGTGATATTTGCGACAGCACCTTGCCGTTGGCATCCATCAGTTCCAACCCTACGGTAGCACCAGGCAGATGGTTTGCCACAGGCACCTCTACCTTCATCCATGCCACATCGTTCCTACCGTCGTGTATCTTTGTCGTCTCATATCGTATGCCCCAGTCATCGATACGAGGGACATTGGCGTTCTCGTTGACATTATATACAATGAGCGTCACAGGGCGATAGAGACCAGCACCAGGATACCACCGTGAGCTCTCCTCCAAGTTCCTCAGGTCCACCTCCACGAGGTTCGCACCCTCCTTTACGTATGGTGTGATGTCCACACGGAAGGCATTATATCCATACTTCCACTCGCCAGCCACCGTGCCGTTAACTTTGACAACAGGCTCCGCCATAGCACCGTCGAACAGCAGTTCGGCATAGCCCACAGCCGTTGGCAACTCGATGGTGGTGCGGTAGTGTCCCTCACCAATCCACGGCAGGGCACCAGAGCGGCCGCTCTTCTCCGTAGCCTCCGTCTCGCCATTCTGTTCTATTGCCACACGTTGCAAGTCCCATTTCTTATCAAACGGTCCACTGATGGCCCAGTCGTGCGGTACGGTAACCTGTTCCCACGACTTTCCATCATGCGAAAACTCCCATGTTTTCAGATTCTCAACCCGTCTTTGCGCCATAACGAGCAGCGAGCAAAGAGTCGCCGCAAGTAAAAGTTTAAGTCTCATTGTAAGTTAGTCTTTAAGTTATTCTTTGGCGACAAAAGTACAAAATAATTATGAAAACGAGGAAATCCAATCGTTACATTTTTACATTACCCCAAGTCTTTGTTCGTCATAGCACATACACAGCTGTCGCTCCATACGTTCTCAGCCGTTTCTACCATATCATCCAGACAACAATCCCGTCGAAAGATATCTCCATCTCCAGACGCAACTCGCTCTTCTTCGCCTCGCACAAACTATCGTACTCATTGCCTTGAATGTTTACCAAGGCGTGGTATTAGGAATACCACTATGCGGTACTCTCGCTACCACGCTTTGGTTGTCTCGTAACCACGCACTGATTGTTCTGTTTCCATACATTGGTTATATAGCAACCACGCACGGGTCCTTTCGCTCGGGATAAAAAATAAACTTGTTTATTTTGTTCTCCGCTCGGTTTTCACTACCTTTACATAATGTACTTTCGCTCGGAAATGAAAAGAAAAACTTGTTTTCCTTTTGCATTTCCCTCGCTTAATCGTACCTTTAGATAAGGTAGGATGCACCTCGGGATAAAAAATAAACTTGTTTATTTTGTTCTCCGCTCGGTTTTCACTAACCTTTAGATAAGGTACTTCCGCTCGGGAATAAAAATAAATAAATTTATTTTGTATTCCGCTCGCTTAATCGTACCTTTGTCCCCATGCAAGAGGATTTTGATATCAGACAGGAGAGACTGTCTAAATCGGAACAGGACTTCGAGAACGCTCTTAGACCGTTGAAATTTTCTGATTTCAGCGGACAACATAAGGTGGTGGAGAACCTGGAGGTGTTCGTGGAGGCGGCGAAATATCGCGGCGAACCGCTGGACCACACGCTGCTGCACGGTCCACCAGGACTGGGTAAGACGACGCTGAGCAACATCATCGCCAGCGAACTGGGTGTGGGATTTAAGATTACCAGCGGACCGGTGCTGGACAAGCCTGGCGACCTGGCGGGCATACTGACCTCGCTGGAGCCTAACGATGTGCTGTTCATCGACGAGATACACCGCCTGTCGCCCGTGGTGGAGGAGTATCTGTACTCTGCCATGGAGGACTACAGGATAGACATCATGATAGACAAGGGACCGTCGGCACGGTCGATACAGATTGACCTGAACCCGTTCACGCTGGTGGGGGCGACGACACGCAGCGGACTGCTGACGGCGCCTCTGCGTGCCCGCTTCGGCATAAACCTGCACCTGGAATACTATGACCCTGAGACGCTGGCTCGCATCATACGCCGTAGTGCGGGCATACTGCGTGTGCCTATCAGCGAGGAGGCAGCGGGGGAGATAGCGCGTCGCAGTCGTGGAACGCCCCGTATAGCGAATGCGCTGCTACGTCGTGTGCGCGACTTCGCACAGGTGAAGGGCGACGGACGCATCGACCTGGACATAGCGCGACTGTCGCTCCAGTCGCTGAACATTGACCAGTACGGGCTGGACGAGATAGACAACAAGATATTGCTGACTATCATCGACAAGTTCCGTGGCGGACCTGTGGGCGTGACGACCATCGCCACTGCCATCGGTGAGGACAGCGGTACGCTGGAGGAGGTGTACGAGCCGTACCTGATCATGGAGGGATTTGTCAAGCGAACGCCACGTGGACGTATGGCTACTGCGCTGGCATACGAGCACCTGGGCAGAAATCCGTATGCGGGAAATGTTGTGCAACCTGATTTGTTTGGATAGATATGAAGGCAGTTTTTACAGGAAGTTTCGACCCATACACTATCGGTCATGACGACATCGTGAGACGTGCACTGGCTCTGTTTGACACGATTGTCATCGGGGTGGTAGAGGGCAACGTACATAAGTCGCACAGCAGGAGCGCCGAGGAGCGCAGGGCTGCCATAGAGAAGGTGTATGCCAATGAGCCTCGGGTGGAGGTGAAGATATACCGTGACCTGGCAGTGGACTTTGCCCGAAGGGAGGGTACGCCATTTATCGTCAAGGGTGTGCGCTCGGTGAAGGACTTTGAATACGAGCGTGAGATGGCTGAGATGAACCGCCGACTCGACGGTACGGAGACCATACTCTTGCTTGCCGACCCCTCGCTGGCGCATATCAGCTCGAGCACGGTGCGCGAACTGCAACACTACGGAAGGGATGTGACAAAATATTTGGCAAAATGATAACATACAACACTGACGGGGTGAGGATGCCTGCCATAAAGAGACGAGAGACGACGGCATGGATAAGGCGCGTGGCGGCTACCTACGGAAGAAAGGTGGGCGACGTGGGATATATGTTTGTCAATGACGAGAAGATACTGGAGGTGAACAACGAATACCTGGGTCACGACTATTATACAGACATCATCACCTTCGACTATGACGAGGGCGACACCATCAACGGCGACCTGGTCATCTCGCTCGACACGGTGCGTACCAATGCCGAGAAGTTTGGCAAGGACTATGACGAGGAGCTACACCGTGTCATCATCCACGGCATACTGCACCTCTGCGGCATCAACGACAAGGGTCCTGGCGAACGGGAGATAATGGAGGCTGCCGAGAACAGGGCGCTGGCGCTACTTTCTGAATAAATCCTTCTCTTTCAGGAACACCACCTTACCATACTTGCTCAGCTCCTTGAGGTTGAGCTTCTTCTTGTTGCCCACGATACAGAGGGCACGATGGCTGGCATTAGCCTTGATATGCGACTCGTAGAAACGGCGCATGTCGTCTGCGGTGGCTTTGCGCAGCAGCTCTGACCAGCCCGTCTTGCTGTCTTCTGTATACCCCTGGCGACGCTGGGCGGCTATCTCCGCACCTATCTCACGGAACGAGGGGAACTCATTGTATATCTCGTTGACACACTCCTGACGCGCCGTAAGGAAGTTTTTCTCGTCCATCGGCATGTCTCTCAGCAGAGAGTCGACGAGCGAGATGGCGCCCATCGTCTTGTCGGCTTGTGTACCTACGATGGTGATCTGTGCCAGAGGAGAAGAGGCATGACGTTTCAAAGAACGTGACATTATACGACTGCCTGTGGAATATGCCATCGAACGGAACTCCCTTACCTCCTGGAACATCACCGACGACATGCCGCCACCTAAGTACTGGTCGAAGAGGGTGGCAGGGATGCGTTCCTGAACGGTGGTGAGCGGACTGACCTGTTCGTAGGTAAAGAAGAGTGTCTGACGCGCGTCGGGCTTATTGAACACATAGACCACGGGCGAACTATATGGCATAGGATCGTAGCTATAGTCTACGTATGCCTGCCTGCTTTGCTCCACGGGTAGGGTGTTGCCGACTATTGCCCGCACCTCGTCGTTGCTGAGCGAGCCGCTGTATATTATGTCACAGGCGCTGCTCGTCACCTTTCTGAAGGCATCTATCATAGCGTCACCTCCCATCGCCTTCACCTCCTTGGCTGTAGTACGATGCAGGGTGCTGGCTCTGTTGCCGTAAGCCGCATACTCCAACATTGCCTTCAGCACGTCGGTATTGCTCTCGGTGAGCGACTTCTCGTTGGTCTTGGCACCGTCCACCACCTTCTTGACCGACTTTTCGTCAGCCTTCATATTGCCGATGAAATGGGATATAAGCTGCATGGTGGGCTTGAAATTCTTGTCGATACCTGTGACTTCGAGCGAGAATGACGACTTGTCTACACTGAAGCTCATGTCGGCACCAAGCGTCTGCAGCGCATTGCCCAGCTGTTGTCGGGTGAGCGAGTCGGTACCGATATTGTTCAGCAGAGCGTCTACCGCGTCGAGACGTGGGTCTGCCAGAGTGCCGCGATTCCACTTCACCGACAAGTTGAACAACTCGTTGACAGGGTTCTTCACCGTATATAGCACAGCCTCATCGCCCAGCTTACTGATGGAGGCATCCTTGTCAAAGTCGATGAGTCGTGGCGAAACCTCCCTCACAGGGATCTGCGCCAGCTGCTTGGCATACTCCGACTCCTGTCCGCGGTTTGCTGGCACCACGGGCTTATAGCCTGGCTGTGTGAGGCGGTCCTTAGGGTACTTGCCGTATTTCTTAGAGAACCTGACGAAGGGAGCACTGAGATAGCGCTTGGCGACGGCTGTCACATCATCCTTAGTAACGCTGTTGACTGCCTCTACATTTTCGATATATTCCCTCCAGCTATGTCCGCTGCTCATCACCTCCACCATCGTCATGGCTCTCTCCTCAATGGTCTCCAGGCTGCGTGCATTCTCTCGGTATATCTCTTGCTTCTGCACAAGCAGAGACTCATCGCTGAAGTCGCCCGCCATCAGTCGCTGTACCTGCTGGAGACTTGCCGCCTCAGCCTTGGCGGTCTTTGCCAGCAGGTTGGGTATGACTATCATCGCCGCCGCACCAGCATCGTTAAGGCTAAACGTAGTGGCAGCAGACATGAGCATCTTACCCTCGTTGGTCAGCGAGTCGAGCATGCCAGCCTTGCCGTTAGACAGCATCTGCAGCGCCACCTTCAGCGCGTTGGCATCCTTGTCATAGTCGGTTGGAGCCTTGAACACCAGAGCCTCAGCACTGACAAGCGGTATTGGTAGTTTCACCTCGACGGTGCGTTCGGCAGTAATGTCAGGCAGCGGAGACACGCCTCGTACTGGTTTTACGCCTTTCGGGAGTCTGCCGAAAGTCTTCTCCAGGAGTGGCGTGATGGTCTCTGCGTCGAAGTCGCCACACAAGACCAAGCCCATATTGCTACCGACATAGTATTTCTCATAGAAAGCCTTCATGTCAGATAGCTTCGGATTCTTCAGGTTCTCCGTACTTCCGATGACAGGATAGGCGTAAGGCTGGGTACCAAACAACTCGGCAGTAACCTTCTCCAGTGCCGTCGACATGATGTTGTCTGAATACAGGTTTTTCTCCTCGTATACCGTTTCAAGCTCGCCCTGGAAGAGGCGGAACACAGGATTTACAAACCTGTCACTGTTGAGTCGACACCATTGTTCGATATACTGTGGCGTGAAGACATTGTGATAGAAGGTGAAGTCGTACGAAGTACCCGCATTCAGGCTGCTGCCGCCATAACGGGATATGAGCGTGTTGAACTCATTAGGAATGGCATAGTCGGCTGCTTTCTGGCTCAACAGGTTGATGTCCTGTTGTATCTTGGCACGCTTTGCATCGTCGGTGGTGGCAGCCAGCAGGTCATAGCAAGCCGCAATAGAGTCGAGCCATGGCTTTTCCTTGGCATAGTCTACCGTACCTATCTCCTGTGTACCCTTGAACATGATATGCTCGAAGTAGTGGGCGATACCTGTATTGGGGCAGTCCTTGGCACCAGCATTCACCACCACAGCACCAAACACCTTCGGCTGGGAGTGGTCTTCGTTGAGCCATACGGTCATACCATTGCTCAGGGTCAACTCGCGTACTTTCAACATACCAACATTCTGGGCATTGATACCAATCACCATCAGCAACAATGCCAATACAAAACAAGCTCTTCTCATACAATAATCAATATAAATTTCAATACAAATAGAACATCCGTTCCATCATCTGCCACTTCTCGTCAGAGGTAGCGTCCTTTGCACAGTTCTGGAACATCGCCATATACTCCTCCCACTCCTGCTGTCGAGGCAGCTTGGCAAGGCGTGCCATCGCCGTGTCCCAGTCGAAGTCGAGCGGAGTCTCTACTATCATAAACAGCCGTGTGCCAAGGATGTATATCTCCATCTCGAGTATTCCCACCGACCGTATGCCGTCAATGATTTCCTGCCATGCTTCGCCCTCACTGTGGCGTCGCCTATATTCTGCTATCAGCTCGGGGTTGTCGCGCAGGTCCATCGTCTGGCAGTAGCGCTTCACGGGCTGTGAGAATGGTCTTACCTTATATCCCTCGGTCATTCCTTCACCTCCCAAACGTCATTGGTCTCAAGGAGTTCCTCAAAGGTGTGGTATGGCTTCTTCGCCTTCAGTTCCTCTATCTGCTCGCTGACAGACTCGTCGTATGTAGGAGCCTCTACGTCGCGGATCACTCCCAGTGCGATAGGGAAACCTGCCTCATTGTCCATCATGGCAAGCTTCAGCTGCAGTGTGTTGTCCTGACAATGGGCATCGTGTACGAGGATGTCGTCTATGGTGACACCATTCTCACCAATCTTCACAACCTTCAGACCAAATCCCTCCTGCATAATACCATATTCGTTATTCTCACCGAACAGCAGAGGCTCACCATGGCGCACGTAGATGGCGTTTTTCCTTCTGCCCTCTTTAGTATATATAGGGTCGTAGGCACCGTTGTTAAAGATGACACAGTGCTGCAGGATTTCGCACACTGCCGCACCCTTATGATGATAAGCCGCCTTGAGTATCTCCACAGTCTCGTTGCCGTCGTTGGCTACAGAGCGAGCAAAGAAGTTGCCACGTGCACCGAAGCACAGCTCTGCCGGACGGAACGGATCCTCCACCGTACCATAAGGACTCGACTTGCTGACGAAGCCACGAGGCGACGTAGGGCTATACTGTCCCTTGGTGAGTCCGTAGATGCGGTTGTTCAGGAGTATCATGTTCAGGTCGATATTCCTGCGCATGGCATGTATGAAATGGTTACCACCGATAGCCAGTCCGTCACCGTCGCCACTCACCTGCCATACTGCAAGTTTAGGGTTTGCCACCTTCGTACCGGTAGCTATCGCCGCAGCCCTGCCGTGTATTGTCTGCATGGCGTATGTGTTCATGTAGTATGGCAGTCTGCTGCTACATCCTATGCCCGAGATCACTGCTGTCTCGTATGGAGGCACACCAATCTCAGCCATCGCCTTGTGCAGGGATGCCAAGAAGAAATGGTCGCCACAACCAGGACACCACCGTGGCTGTCCTTTCTTGAAGTCGGATGCTGAAAAAGTCGTATTCATGGTCTTAATCATTTTCTAATAGTTTGAGGAATGTGGAGGTGAGCTCTCCCGTCTGGAACGGTTGGCCTTTCACCTGATTGAACTTATATGGTTTGAATCCGTCGACACGTATGCGCAGGTAGGCAGCCAGCTGACCGAGGTTCTGCTCTGCCACCACCACCTTCTTGTACCTCAGCAGCACATCCTTGGTGTTGCGGGGCAGAGGGTTGATGTACTGGAACTGTGCCAGCGCCACCTTGTGACCCTGCTTTCGCAGCTCCTCCATGGCTGAATATAGATGGCCGTAGGTACTGCCAAAGCCAACGATGAGCAGGTCGGCATCGTCCTTGTCGCCCTCTACTTCCAGATCAGGTACGGGTATCTTCTGCACCTTTGAGTAGCGCAGGCGGTCCATCTTGTCGTGGTTCTCCGGTTCGGTGGAAATGGCTCCCGTCTCACCGTCCTTCTCCAGTCCGCCGAGGATATGTGTGAATCCCTCCTGACCAGGCACTGCCCAGTAGCGTACGTCGTCATCGTCGCGCTTGTAGGGGGTATACTTGTATTTCTGTTCTGCCGGTGCATAGTGCGGATGGATGTCTGGCAGCTCGTCCATCTTTGGCAGTCGCCATGCTGCCGAACCATTGGCTATGAAGGCATCGGTGAGCAGTATCACGGGTGTCATGTGCTCCAAGGCTATCTTGCAAGCCATATATGCCGCGTCGAAGCAGTTGGTAGGACTCGTGGCTGCAATCACTGGCATCGGGCTCTCGCCGTTTCTGCCATAGAGAGCCTGCAGCAAGTCGGTCTGCTCGCTCTTCGTAGGCAGTCCTGTCGACGGACCACCGCGCTGTACGTCGATGACTACCAGTGGCAACTCGTCGATGACGGCAAGGTTGATGGCCTCCGACTTCAGACAGAGTCCTGGTCCTGATGTCGATGTCACTCCCAATGCACCTGCGAAGGCAGCTCCCACGGCACTGGCACAACCCGAGATCTCATCCTCACACTGTACGGTGATCACCCCGCACGACTTATGTTTAGCCAACTCATGGAGTATGTCTGTAGCTGGTGTTATGGGGTAAGAGCCCAGATACAGCTTCAGTCCAGCCTTCTCTGCGGCTGCGATTAGTCCATAGGCTGTGGCTTTGTTGCCAGTAATGTCCATGTATCTGCCTGCCACCTTCTCCTTGGTCTCTATGCGATATGTGGCTGGTGTGCTCGAGTGTGTGTTCTCACCATAGTTGTATCCTGCGTTCACCACCTTGATATTAGCCTCTGCCAGTTGTGGCTTCCTGGCGAATTTCTCACGTAGGAAGTTCTCTACCAGCGAGAGATCACGGTTGAAGAGCCAGCACACCAGTCCCAGTGCGAACATGTTCCTGCACTTCAGTATGGACTTGTTGTCCATGCCACTGTCTGCCAGGCAGTCCTTCACCATCTTTGTTATCGGGCAAGCCACCACCCTGTCGGGGTCGATGCCCATCTCCAGGAGATAGTCGTCGGAGTCAAACTGCGCCTTCTTCAGGTCGTTGGGACCGAAGGAGTCGGTGTCGATGATGATGGTAGCCTGTGGCTTGGCATATCGATACTGTGTCTTCAGCGCTGCCGCATTCATAGCCACGAGCACGTCACACCGGTCGCCAGGCGTATATACCTTGCCTGCTCCTATGTGCACCTGAAATCCGCTCACTCCTGTCAGCGAGCCTTGCGGGGCACGTATGTCAGCCGGATAGTCGGGAAATGTCGAAATACCGTTGCCCACTGTGGCTGAGACGGTAGAGAAAATGTTGCCAGCAAGCTGCATGCCGTCGCCGGAGTCGCCGGAGAAGCGCACCACTACTTGCTCTAATTCTTTTACTTCCATTGTTTTAGTATTATTATGTTCTAACTTTTAACCTCTAATAATCAAACAGGCTACCTCCGAAGAACTCCCTCAGCAGACTGTTATGGGGCATATACTGGTAGTCTATCGGTGTGAAGTAGCGCAGAAACTTCCTCAGCCTGTATGCCTCCGAGTATTCGGGACAGTTCTCAGGCACCTGCTCCAACAGCGGTTCAGCCTGCTGACGTATCACTGCCAGCTCGTAGATCATAGCCGTGTTGAATACCGCGTCGGCATTCTCCTGATATGGGAATATCCATTTGTTCTCGCCCCTCTTCACGCTGGGCCATCGGTGTATTGTGTCCAGTGCCGAACAGCCACGGTACTTGTAGTCGCGTATGATGCGGCGTAGCAGGCGGTTGTCGGTGGTTGAGATATAGTTATGATAGTCGAGGAGGATTGTCGTCAGCGCCGAGGCATAGAGCTTGTACTTCATCTGGGCGGGTATCTGGGCAGTAAGCTCTGGGTTCAGGGCGTGTATGCCTTCCACCACGAGCACGTCGCCAGGGTTCAGACGCAGCCGCTTGCCACTCATCACCGACCGTCCTGTAGGGAAGTCATAGCGTGGCATCTCCACCTCCTCACCCCTGAAGAGTTTCTCTAAGTGTTCGTTCAGTAGAGGCAGGTTGAGTGAGTACAGACTCTCATAGTCATACTCTCCCTTCTCGTCCCTGGGAGTCTTCTCCCTGTCTACAAAGTAGTCGTCCAAGGATATGGGTATCGGTCTCAGACCGTTGATCACCATCTGAATGGATAGGCGCTTGCTGGTGGTGGTCTTTCCGCTTGACGACGGACCTGCGATCAGTACCAACCTAACGTCCTTCTTGCTGGCTATCTCGTTGGCTATCTCTGCCAGTCGCTTCTCCTGCAGGGCCTCGGAGATGTTCATCACGTCTACGGCATGACCTTCCTTGACTGCCGTGTTGAAGTCGCCCACAGTGTTGATGCCGAGGATATACTGCCAGCGATGATGCTCCTTAAAGATGCCGAACAACTTGTCCTGATGGACCATCTCGCCCAGTACCTGCGGATTCTGCTTGGAGGGGATGCGCAGGAGGGCTCCCTCGTAATATGGATCCAGGCCGAACATGCTGAGCTGACTGGTGTCGGTGAGCAGCGCACCGTAATAGTAGTCTACGTAGTCGTCTATCTGGTAGTATGTGGTATATAGCGAACCTACACTCTCGAGCAGTTTCACCTTTGCCATGTCACCCTTCTCACGAAACATAGCGATAGCTTCCTCCGTTGGCACCTCATGACGACGTATAGGCATCTTGGCGTCGATGATCTCCTGCATCCTCTGGCGTATCCTCACCACTCCTTCTGCCGATACCGGCACCGAGCTCCTGTATTCGTTTTCCGAAAACCGCCCCTTAGCCTTCACGCTCTCACCCACATTGTCCTTGAATATCCTGATATCACAGTAGTATCCGTTGCTCACGGGGATGTCTATTATGGCGATGCTCTCAGGAAAGATGTCATGAACAGCCTTGCACAACACGAAGAACAGCGTGCGGGAGTACACTCTCCTGCCCGACGGGTCGGTGATGTCGATAAACTCCACCTGTTTGTTCTTATACAGTCGGTAGTGCATGCCCTCAGTCTTGTTGTTCACCTTGGCAGCCACTGGTGGCAGATGATATTTCCTGTCCGCACTCTCAAGCGGACGGTCCATCGCCTCGTAAGCCTCCCACAGTTTACTACCCATGAGCACCTGGTGCTTCTTACCGTCGTTCTTACACCTTATAGTTACAGTATTCGCCATGTCTTGTTCTCCTTTGTGAAAAAGCCGCTACAAAAATACGAAATATATTTGAACCAACCATACAATAAGTCTAATTTTACTCCATTTGCGAAAACTACATTGTTCCATGTTGACCTTCGGTCGACCTCTGTCACATCTCGGTATAGCTCATGCAAGGATGGCTCTGCTCTCGCTGCTCCATCGGCTCACCGTTCAACGTTCTTCATGAAGTATCTCCCTTGCCTGCTCTATGATGGCAGTGAGCTCGTCTACGGTCTCCGCCCTGAGCATGGCGATGCGCGTCTGGCGGAAGTCGGGTATGCCCTTGAAGATAGGTGTCGAGGCGAGGTGGCGGCGGGTATGAATGATGCCACGCCGTTCGTCGATGCGCTCCACGTTGATACGGAGGAGCTCGAGCAGCAGGTCTATCTTCTGGTCAGTGGTGAGAGGTGAAAGGCTACGGGTAGGCGACCCTTGTAGCTCTGGAATGGGCTGAGGTCTGTGAGGTGCTATCTCCTGGAATATCCATGGTGCGCCAAACGTGGCGCGCCCCACCATGACGGCGTCCACCCCGTACTCGCCGAACGCCCTGTCCACGTCTTCACGCGTCCTGATGTCGCCATTGCCTATGATGGGTATGTGTATGCGCGGGTTGCGCCGTACTTCGCCTATAAGCGTCCAGTCTGCATCGCCGGTATACATCTGTGAGCGTGTCCTGCCGTGTATGGTCAGTGCCTGTATGCCGCAGTCCTGCAGCTGTTCTGCCAGCTGGGTGATAATGAGGTTGTTCTGGTCCCATCCCAGTCGGGTCTTCACTGTGACGGGTGTACTGACCGCCCTGACCACCTGGCGTGTGATGTCAAGCATCAGCGGTATGTTGCGCAGCATACCGGCACCGGCACCCTTACCTGCCACTTTCTTCACGGGACATCCGAAGTTGAGGTCGATGACGTCTGGCCGCGCCTGCTCCACTATGCGTGCCGCCTCCACCATCGCCTCGGTGTCACGCCCGTATATCTGTATACCAACTGGTCGCTCCTCGTCGCTGATGGTCAGCTTGTCGATGGTGGACTTGACATCCCTCACCAGTGCCTCAGCCGATACGAACTCTGTATACACCATTGCCGCACCAAAGCGCTTACAGAGGTGGCGGAAGCCTATGTCGGTGACGTCCTCCATGGGTGCGAGGAATAGTGGGCGTTCGCCAAAGTCTATTGTTCCTATTTTCATAGTTGCGAATTATCGTTAGGGTCTTTAAGGTCCTTAAGGTCATATCAACAAATGGTACATCCCTCCTGCGAGGGGACGGATGACGCCCTTCATCTCCAAGGTGAAGAGGAGGGCAGAGAGCTGGGCTACGGGAAGCGAGGTCTGCGTGGAAAGCTGGCTGAGCGACAGGTCGTTGATGTGGCTGAGGGCATCGACTATGAGTTGTTCGTCACTCGTAAGGTCGGGGAAGAGCTGCCGCTCTATACCCTGCTGACGTACCTGAGCAAGCTGACGATCACTCTCCCACCCCATGGCGCGGACCATGTCGGCAGCCGATGTGATGAGCATTGCCCCGTTGTCGCGTATCAGATTATTACATCCCTCAGAATACTGGGCCCCTACCGGACCAGGAAAGGCGAAGACGTCACGATGGTAGGACTGGGCTATCCGTGCCGTGATGAGTCCGCCACCCCTGTGAGCACTCTCCACCAGTATGCATGCGTCTGACAAGCCTGCAACGATACGGTTGCGCTGGATGAAGTTGCGCTTGTCGGCATTGGTCTGGGACATATACTCAGTAAGCAGTCCGCCCTGGTCCACCATCTGTCGGGCTGTTTCACGATGCTGGTGGGGATAGAGGTCGTCGAGTCCGTGGGCGAGTACGCCTACCGTATCGATTCCACAGGCGAGGGCCTCCCGATGGGCACAGATGTCGACACCGTAAGCCAGTCCGCTGACGATGAGCACGTCGGGACACATCTCCCGCAACTCATGACAGAAGCGTCGGATGAGGTCCTTGCCGTAAGTGGTGGCATGGCGCGTACCGACGATGTTGATGACACGTCGACGGTTGAGGTCGGCATTACCCAGATAGTACAGCATCAGCGGAGCGTCGTCACACTCTCGTAGTCGCTGAGGGTAGTCGTCATCGCCGAAACACAACGGACGGATATGGTGGCGACGGATGAACTCAAGTTCGGCTTCCGCCCGTTTCATTGGCTCATCGAGTCCCTGCAACGCCTCCACCAGTCGCGGATGGGCATGAGGCAGGATGTCGCGTAAATGATGACGATGGTCTATCACAGCCGTAGCTGACCCCATCTGGTGATAGAGCTCGGCAATACCCGCTATGCCGAAGTAGTTGATGCGTGAGAGCACTATCGTGTAGAGTATCTCGTTGTCCATAGTTAAATCAACGTTCAACGTTCTCAATATACGGTGCAAACGCCTCGTCATACTCGGGGCTGTTGCTCAGCCGTCCGTTGACGAGACACACCAGTTCGACACTGGCACGTAGACACAACTGCTCGTCAGAGGCACGGAAGATGCTCTGGTCGAAGATGTAGCGTATGCCTTCCTTGCGCAGGTTGAGCCGTGAGACGAACTCGTCGTCACAACGCAGCGGAGTCTTGTACTGCAGGTTCATACGTGCCACTACAGCGTCGATACCTTGCTCGTGGAGTTTAGCAAAGCTCACCCCAATACTTTTCAGGAACAGGTGGCGCGTATGTTCAAGATAGTGCAGGTAGTTGGCATTGTTGACAATACCCTCGATGTCGCACTCATAGTCGCGCACCTCAATACGTGTTTCGAAGATGTATTTTTTCATTTTACAATATGTCTACTTTGACCATCGGTTCAACGTTTCATATATTCATACCCAATACGGCATCTGAGGCACTCCTTGCGGTCGCAGTATGCCGTCTTTAACTGGATGAGAGCCTGACTGTCGCCGGCAGAGTTGACGGGCAGTCCACACTGCTGCCACATCCTAACGATTGTGTTGTCCTCAGCCTTGAGCTGTTCCAGAAAGTCGAAGGCACGGTCGCAGAGTCGTTCATCGCTCTTGTGCCTGCCGTAGGCAAAGAGTACCGGTACGACGGTGTTGATCATGATGATATTGAGCGAAGCTGCGGTGAGTTCCTTACTGCCTTGCGTGCTCGACGTGCCAAACGCATAGTGGGTTTCCCAGTAGGGTGTCACTTGTATGCGCAGGAGCTGCTGTACCTCCTTGATGGTGGCACAGCTGATGACGTCAGAGAGTCGGGTGCGTCGCTGATAGTACAGATTGACAAGCTGGGAGATGCGTATGTAAGGGAAGTTGTGGGGGCGCAGACGAAGGAACCGCCACTGGCGGTAGTCGATGGCACGATAGTCGCGTCCGTCGTCCGAAGGCTCCGACAATCTGAACTTATGGCACAGATACTGGTATTCTGACTTCAGACGGAGGAAATAGTCGTCGGAGAGTGCCGCCTGGCGATGGTGGTCGGGCATGGACGAGGCATCGAGCAGACCCGCCTGACCCATGAAGAGCGCCTCTATCTGGAAGAGATCGTCACGATGATGGGCTGCTGCCGACAGTGGAAGATGGCGTGCCCACTGCTCGAAGGCATCACTGTTGATACCAAACCCGAAACTGCGTGCCAGGGTGATGAAATAGGCTGACTCCCAGTCGCCATTACAATCATTGGCACGTCGTTTGATGTCGATGGTCTTACGCTCTAGTCGCTCGGTCTCAAGGGCACTCATCCATGAGTGTATGGTGAGACGTGTCAGATCTGGTATGATACGATGGCATGGCGGATACTTGTCAGCGGCAAGCAGTTCCTCGTAGTTGGCACGCACGCTGTCGGGCACAGGCAGGCACAGCTGAGGGAGGAATCTACCGTCGAGGGTCTGTACATCGCGGTCAATCTCACCGACCACATGGAGCACCACATTATTATACTGGGCGTCATGTTCGTGACCATGCAGGTACCAGTCTGACGACCGGTCGTGTATCTCGACATTGCCTATCCACTCTGTGCCGTTGATGACAACCTTAGCATTGAAGAAGTCGGGACCTGCATTGTGATTGTGCAGACCTGGGTCGACCACCTCTACACGGTGGCCGTCGCTGTCGGTCATCTCGCTGAGTGGAAATAACTTATGCTTCCATACGTAGTGTAGCAGTTGCTCCATATAGCTGTCTTCATGCTTTTGTCTTGCAAAATTATACATTTTGTTTGGTAGAACCAAGAGAAATTCATATATTTGTGGCGAAAAGTGTGAGTTTCTATATGTTTTACATCTAATACCGAGAACAGTATGATTAGACGTTACTCCTTATTGACGATTGCACTGATGTGTGCCGTCATTGTTTCAGCCGACCCCGTCAGCAAGAGTGTCGCAAGACAGATAGCCAAGAATTTCCTGCAAGGACAGGGAAAGACCGTCAAGGGTGAGCCAGCTCGTGCTCCACGTATGAAGGTGGATGGACGCCTCAACGAGACCGCAGCCTATTATGTGTTCAACAGCTCCGACAACGAGGGCTTTGTCATCGTCAGCGGTGACGACCAGACCGAGCAGGTGCTGGGCTACTCCATGAATGGAGCCTTCGACGAGGACAACATGCCCGAGAACCTTCGTGAGTGGTTACAGGGCTATGCCGAGCAGATAGAACTGATTGCCGCGGGCAAGGCCGTTCCTGCCCGTGTACCTATCCATAGTGAGAGCATCGGTACGAGGATGACTACCACGTGGAATCAAGGTTATCCCTATAATGCCTCCTGCAACTTCGATAACACCCGGTGTGCTACGGGATGTACCGCCACCGCCGTTGCCCAGGTGATGTACTGGAACCGATGGCCGCAAAGTGCTACAACGGCAATACCAGGATATACCACCAGGACGTATGGCTATGAGATAAGTGGTATAACGGCAACCACTTTCGACTGGGACAATATGATAGATAGTTATGCTGATAGTTACACCTCTGCACAAGCAATAGCTGTTGCCAGACTGATGCGCTGTGTTGGTCAGAGTGTGGAAATGGATTATGGCCCCAGTTCGGGAGCCGGCTTCGGCAAGGTGATTTATGCTCTTGCCCACTACTTCGACTACTCTCCCGATGTCACCTACGAGAAGGCTTCGTCATATACCATCACTCAGTGGGACAACATGATCTATACCGAACTGCAGCAACGTCCCGTAGTCTATGAGGGCTACTCCACCGGTGGCGGTCACGCCTTCGTTATCGACGGCTACGACAGCAGTAATGGTTTGTATTACGTCAACTGGGGCTGGGGCGGCGGAAGCAACGGCTGGTACCGACTACGCGTGATGGATGCTACTGGTACCGGCATCGGTGGCAGCTCCACCAGCGACGGCTATGCCAACAATCAGGGAGCCATCTTCGGCATAAGACCCAACAACGGCTCTGCTGCCGCCACGAATCGCTATCTCAAGGGACAGCAGAGTCTCTTTGTGAGATATTCCGACAGTGCGCCCTGTGGTACGATGTATTCCTACATATACAATCCGTACAGTGAGAACCTGCATTTCGACTATGGCTTAGCAAAACTCAACGGCGCAGGTGACATACAGGAGGTATTCGACATTGCTGAGGATGTAGAATTGGGCAATGACAGAAACTACTCCATAGGCTATATTCCCGACCCCAACTACGGCATGGAGGCGGGCAACACCTATAAGTTTGCCTTCGTGAGCCGTGAGGCGGGCGGCACCGAGTGGCACAAGGCCTTCGCCGACAACAAATACTTTGAGGTGCGCTTCACTACCTACGACGACTATGAGATAATCCTCCATCCACTACAAGATCTGCAGAGCATGGATGTTTATGTAGCTGGAGAGAACCGAGTCAACAGCACCTCCACCTTCAATGTGAATCTGCTGAACAATGGCGAAGACTTCGACAACACCGTGTATGTACTTGCCAAGAAACCTGGCAACGAAGAGTACGAGTCCATAGGCCGACTGGGCTTTGTCCTGGAAGCCGGCGATGGAGGCGACGTGTCCTTCCCCCTCACACCAGACCAAGTTGGCACCTACTACCTGCGCCTTGCCTACGACAGTGAGGGCACAAATGTCATTGCCGAAACATCTGTGGAGATAGAGAAAGCCAAGTTCGATGCCATTGGACTAACATACGGCTATGATGGGGATAACCTGAACATAGAATACGAGAACAATAACGACCAGACATACAGTAATTATGTCATAATAATGCTTTATACGGTTGAAAACGGAAGATTGTCAACACACCTTGGACAGTTTAATGAGGAGCCTACTATAGACCCCAACACCTCCCAGATAGTTTCCTATTCGGTAGATCCGTTAAGCCCCGGTGACTATTGTGCAATAATATATTACGACCCAGATTTCACCCAGGCATGGAATATGTCAGTACTGAAGTACCTCTACTTCACCGTCGACAGTGAGGGTAAGGCTACGGTGGATATCCAGCATGTCAGCAGCGAAAATACTCAAGAGGCAATACTCAACAACCCAGATGGTATCTACGACCTACAGGGAAGAAGACTCAACGGCAAACCAAGTCGGGGCGGACTCTATATCCAAAATGGAAAGAAGGTTGTAGTGAGGTAAGCCCCTGGTTGCGACAAGCAAGTACTGAGAGCTAAGAGGATGTGCCTATTGGTACACCCTCTTCTCTTATGCAGGGTTACAATTTGTAGCATCAAGGGGAACATTTTGTACAACATCCTGAAATTCAGCAAGAAATATTTGGTGGAAACTTGAGGTCCTTATTACTTTTGCAGCGGAAACAATAACCCCAAACATCAAGTATTAACCAATAATAATCTAACCAAACCACTATGAAAAAGATTTTGTTTTTAGCAGTTAGTTTTTTTATGACGCTGGCAGGAAGCGCAGCAACCAGAACAATCTGGACAGGAAGTTTCAGTTCGGGCGATTGGGGTGCTGCCTTCCAGCCGCTTGAGGCAACCCTCTTCGAGGGCGTTGAGGTAGGCAACTACGTGGTATTCATCGCTACCACACAGAGCGACTCGCAGATACAGATCGCTCCCTATGACACCAGCCAGCCGGCTCTGGTGGAGTACGACACATTCAATAATAAGTATCGCCTGAAGGTGACCTCCGACAACCTCTCAACCATACAGGGCGGATTGCAGGTGAAGGGTCGCAACTTCACTCTTACCGAGGTGCAGATAGAAGAAGCAAGTGGCTCAGGAGGCGAGAACAACAACGGCAATGAGGGTGAGAACTACAGTGGTATCACTCCTCTGGGAACCGTTATCTGGGAAGGCAACTTCGAGACTGGTACGGAGTGGGAGGCATATATGTCGCTGCCAGCCGAGCGCTTTGCTGACGTGAAGGCAAACGGCTACCTGGTGTTCCAGGGTTACTGCACGGGCGACTATGCTCACATACAGTTGGCTAATCCTTCGATGACAAAGTATATCACCGAGAACCAGTACAAAGTGGATCTGTTCAACAACACCTTCTACCTGAAGCTTACCCCTGCCGTGATGGAGATTCTGGCAGAAGGTCTCGCCGTGAAGGGCGAGCGTATGGTGCTCAACATCATCTCTTATATACCACCTATTAGCAGCAACGAAGACCATGTGAAAGGCTTCCATACCAGTGGTGCAAAACTGCTCGATGCCAACGACAAGGAGTTTGTGATGCGCGGTGTGAACTACTCCTACGCATGGCAGCAAGGCCACGAGGAGAGTGTGCTCGCCGCTGCCAAGCGTCAGGGCTGCAACGCTGTGCGCATACAGGTGGCTGACGGCACCAAGTGGCCTGCCACGAGCGATGTGGAGCTGAATCGTCTCATCGAGTTGTGCGAGCATAATAAACTAATATGTGTGTTCAACGTTCAGGACGAGCTGGGTGTAACCGACGTGGATGCTCTCTTGAAGGCAGCACGCTACTGGGCAGGCATGGCACATGTGCTGAAAGGACATGAGAACACAGTGATAGTAAACATTGAGAACGAATGGCCCAGTGGCAAGGACGACGACCTGTGGGCAAGCGGCAACATACAGGCAATACCCATCCTTCGCGAAGCTGGTATCAAGAACACCATCATGATAGATGCCAACGACTGGGGTCAGTATGCCGAGAGCATCTGGGTGCGTGGTGCCGACGTGCTTGCCGCCGACGAACTCAGCAACACCATGTTCTCCGTCCACTTCTACGAGTATGCCAGCTGGGAGAATCCCTCGGCAGGTACGGGTAGCAAGGTGAAGAACACCATCGACAACTGCCTGTCTATCGGAGCACCTCTGTGTGTGGGAG
The DNA here is from genome assembly GCA_900313235.1 of uncultured Prevotellaceae bacterium. Lineage (GTDB taxonomy): Bacteria > Bacteroidota > Bacteroidia > Bacteroidales > Bacteroidaceae > Prevotella. Next base: position 22,796 of record OMQN01000001.1, read on the forward strand.
AGTTTGGCTACAAGCACACGGGAGGTCCCGTAGACTACGAGACGGTGAAGCAATACTGCACGGAGAAGAATGTCGGCTACTTCGGATGGTCGTGGACTGGCAATGGCGGAGGAGTGGAGTTTCTCGACATGTTCTCAGGATATGACGACAGCGAGATGCTCACTAATGGCGAGTGCGTGTTCAATGGCGAATATGGCATCAAGGCCACATCGAAGGAGTGCTCTATATACGACACGGTAAACACAGCCATCACTCAGCCATCCTCTACAGACACAGGGTCCCTACAGGTGGTCGGCAAGACCTATTACACCCTGTCGGGCATGCCATGCAACGAATCTTCCAAGGGGGTAGTGATAGAACGCCTGCAATACGCTGACGGCACAGTGAAGGTGACGAAACAGATACGATAACAGAAAGCAAATTCCATAAAGTTTTACATGTGTATGGCTGTCGGAAGTCGCGAGATTTCTGGCAGTCATATTTTTTTGTGCCCTATCCTTTTTTCTGCTTCCGATTTTTTATATACCTTTGCAGGCAAACAAACTGTTATTCAAAATACCATTCTGTATAGACCTTATGCTGCCATTCGTCGTCATCCTCCTCTCGCTTCTACTCCATGCCACAGGTATGCAGGCACAAGGCATAGCCAGCACGCCACCGCAGATAGAGCACATCGACACACGTAGCTACACCGTACACAGCATCTTCAAGGACCGTGACGGAGTGGTGTGGCTCGGCACGGAACGAGGACTCATCACCTATTCGCAACTCTTCGTCTCTACCAGCTATGCCTACGTGCGCCATCCGGAGATGCAGGATATCATTGACAGGATAAGTCAGGACAACGCAGGTCGCCTATGGCTCGCCACTCAGGCCAACCGTTATATGTGCTACAACCCAGCCGACAACAGCCTGATAAACGATGTCGACAACTATTTTATGCAACTTGGCATAGGGGTGGAGAATAGTATGCGAGTGTCTGTCGACGGCGGTGGGCGCCTGTGGATATACAACAACAAGGCACTCTGGGTACACGATCCCCAGACCCGACACACCCAGAAGATAGTCTTACTGTCGCCCAACGAACCCGTCCTCGCAGTGTCGGCAGAGGGGCATGAGACCATAGTGATAACCCCGTCGCACATCATCACCGTCAGTCAGACCACCATTCAGGCACGTCTGCTTGCCAACAACGTCAGGGAGTTTCCGTTCGGCGAGTGCAAGCTGATGCTCCATGCTAATGGCGACGTATGGCTGGCAACGGCGAGCCAGCTGTACAGATACCATCGTGCCACGAAGACGTGGACCACCTATACCGAGCAGATGTTCGACATCATTGGTCTCTCCCAGCACACCAATGGCACCGTGTATGTAGCTACTACCAACTGCGGACTGTTCCTTTTCGATGCCGAGGGTAACGAGACGGGACATATTCAGCAATCGTTTGGCTCGCAGGGCGGACTGAAGTCGAGCCATCTCAACTATGCCTATTTCGACCGGTCTGCCAACCAGCTATGGATAGTGTATGGCAAACAGGGTATGTCGGTGATGTCGCAGCCCATAGACGGCATGCGCCTATTCAAGCCGACACCCACCGCACAGCACGCCTATCCCGATGATGTCCTTGCCTTCACTCAGGCAGACGAGGGCTCCGTATGGATAGGTACCGAGGATCATGGAGCATATACCATGAACCTTGAGAGTGACACACGGCATCAGCCGCAGTCCGACCATAACGGCAAGACCGTGGTAGCATTGTTTACCGACTCCCATCATCGTCGATGGACGGGTCTCTATCGGCAAGGACTCCATTGCAGCGACGGGCGTAGTTTCTTTGCCGGCAAGTCGCCATTCCGCATCATCGAGGGTGGCGACGGCAGGATATATGTAACTCTCGTGGGCGACGGCATCTGGGTGATAGACCCCACTACGGGGCAGAGTCGCCAGATACCCACCGAGAATCCCTGGATTATGGACTTCGCCATCAGGAACAACACGCTCTATGCCGCCTCACCCTCGTATGTCTATCAGATTGACACTCGCACCTTCAGCAACAAGATGGTGCCTGCTTCGCAGATGAAGGACGACGGGTTTCGTGCAGGCAATAAAGCCCTGTTGCTCGACAGCAGGGGGTGGCTGTGGCTTGTGAGCTATAAGAACTTCTCCGACATTAACGTCTACGACACGCGCCGAGGACGCACGTTTGTTGTCGATGGCACACGCCACTATCGTGTCAACTCACTGATAGAGGACAATGGAGGCGAGGTGTGGCTTGGTACCGACCGCGGACTATTACGCATACGAGTCACCGATGAGAAGACGCCACGCTTTGACACATACTGCTTCCAAGGCAGTCCTTCAGAAACAGACAAATTCTACAACGAGCGAGCTGCCCTGCGTCTTGCCGACGGTCGTCTGCTATTCGGTACCGCCGACGGTGTACAGATGGTATCGCCTGATTTGCTCGAGAAGAGCCATCACGCAGCCGACAAGCGATGCCCCTTGATTATCTCGATGCTATCGGTCAATGGAGAGAGCGTCTCGCCTGGTCAGCAGATAGACGGCAAGGTGATGTATAGTCAGGACCTTACCGCACTGCGGCAACTCAACCTGCGATACAACGAGAACAACCTGTATTTCACCGTGTCGCCAAAAGACTTCTCCGCCGACGTGTCGAGCACATTCTACTATCAGCTGCAAGGACTCAACGACACTTGGCTACCAATGGAGATGTACGGCATAACACTATCTAACATACCGGCGGGAACCTACCACCTGCGCATCAGGGAACAGCATGCCGGCGATGAGAGCTTCAACGACTACGACATGCTCACCATCAGCGTGGCCACCCACCCCCTGCTATCTGTATGGGCATATATGGTCTATGCGCTCCTGTTGGCTGTGGCGACAGCTTTGCTCTACCGCTACTTCCGCGACCGCTATAGATATAATGTACAGATGCGCGAGATGAAGATGCGAGCGGCTCAGGAGGCGAAGATCAACGAGATGAAGATTAGCTTCTTCACCAATATTAGCCACGACCTGCGCACACCGCTAACGCTCATCATCACACCCGTGGAGGAGATGATGAACACCGCGAAGGACAAGGTGCAGCGCGACACACTCGGTATAGTGTATGCCAACGCCCGACGACTCTACCAACTCGTCAATCAGATACTCGACTTCCGAAAGATTGAGAACACCCAGCTCACCCTGGACGAGTCGTTCAATGACATCGTAAGTTTCCTGACTCAGAGGGTGAGGGCCTTCGAGTATGCTGCCAAACAAAACGACATAGCTCTGCACATAGACAGCGATACGGAGAACTGTGAGATAAGCTTTGACAAGGACAAGATAGGGAAGGCGATAGACAACCTGCTGTCTAATGCGTTCAAGTTTACGCCCAAGGGCGGAAGCGTGTCGATAAAGATCTCTACACAGCCAGAAAGCATCGCCATCTCCGTTGCCGATACGGGCATAGGAATCTCTGAAGCCGACCGCAGTCATATCTTCGAAAGGTTCTATGTGTCAAAACGAAACTCCGACCGAGGCATCGACAGTACGGGCATCGGACTGCACATCGTGAAGGAATATGTGGAGCTGCATGGCGGAAAGATAAGCGTAGCAGACAACACTCCCAAGGGCACCGTGTTCACCATCATCCTGCCTATAGTGGCAGCTTCAACGAGAACGTCAACGAAAAATATCCCCACTCCTCACTCCTCACCCCTCACTCCTCGAAAGTCCTCAACCCTTCTTGTGGTGGAAGACAACCCCGACCTGCTCAGTTATATGTGTAGGATGCTGGGGCGCGACTATACCGTATGTCAGGCAACCGATGGCCGACAGGCATTAGACGTGCTGCAAGGTACCGACGTAGACCTTATCATCAGCGATGTGATGATGGAGGGGATGGATGGTCTGGAGCTGTGCCGCACCCTGAAGTCGGACATCACCACCAGCCACATCCCTGTGATCCTGCTCACCGCCCGTGCCCTTGCCAGCGATGAGTTGGAGGGCTTGCAGACTGGTGCCGACGACTATATAGTAAAACCTTTCCACCTCGACATACTGCGCCAGCGCATCATCAATCTTCTGGAAAGGACACGGCGCGCACAGGAGCGGTTCAGCAAGGAGCCGCAGATAGAGCCATCGGAAGTAACCGTGACCACCCTCGACGAGGAATTCCTTGCCAAGGCAATACAGGTGGTTGAGGAACATATCGACGAACCCTCGTTCTCGGTGGACGACCTTAGTGAGCAGATGTTCATGCACCGTACCAATTTCTACCGTAAGATACAGTTCATCACGGGCAAGACCCCTGCCCAGTTCATACGCCTCCTACGACTGAAGCGAGCCCGCCAACTGCTCAGCCGAGGCAACGTGCTCGTGTCGCAGGTAGCCTTCCAGGTAGGTTTCAACAGTCCGAAGAAATTTGCCCGATACTTCAAAGAGGAGTTCGGACAGTACCCAAGCGAGTACGCTAAGTCGATGGAATCGACTAATCCCATCGATAAGAACGACAACCTGTAACCACCCCTTGTCCCACTTCGTAATCCAATTCTTACCCCTTTTTTACCCTCATCCGCACCGTTTTATCATGCAATTACGCCAATTTTATAAAGTAATATAATATATATTACCGACCAATATAATATATATTACTTTACAATTCGGGCCGTTTTGCAACAAAAAGGAGCCCATTTCGCATGACGAAATGGGCTCCTTTCCATTACATTTTCTATTCTTTCTTCCTTTTAACCTATACGTTGGACCCCATTGGCTCTAATCCCAAAAGTCACAAGAGTCCCACAGGTACCACTCGCAGGTGAACCCTTTGGCATCGTTGATGTCTATTTCTGTTTCGCCTCCGTAATTACCAATGTCCTCGTTGGATACATTGATGTTTTGACCATTGCCACCATCGATATTGAAGTTGTTGTTTATCTGGTTCTGATTCAGCGAGAAGTCCAGAAGTGGCAGGTGGGTTTCTGTGATGATGGTTGTCGTAACCGGTTTGATATATGTCTTTCTCATTGTTATCCTCCTTTCTTATCTTATTGCAATCTTTTTACCGTCCATGATATAGATTCCCTTGGGCAATCCTGTGATGCCGTTGGTACTTACGCATTGTCCGCTGAGGCTGAACACCTTTCCGCTGGATTGTGCTACTGGTCTGAATGAGGTTTTGATGTCGGTTGTCTCCGACTCTGCCTTCTCCGTCTCTATGATTTCTCCGAAGAGCATGCTTATGCCCTTGGCATTGGTGCTACCGTCAGATACCTGTTGTTCTCCTGCAGTAGCCAGATCGATAAGTGCCTTGGAGAACTCTAAATAGCCAAGTCCATACTTCAGTTTTACGGTCTTACCTTCACCGATAGGCGAGAGTACTCCTTGATAGAAGTAGTAGTTCTGCGCTCCTTCTGTGCTACCCCTCTGGGTGATTGATGTCCGCTCGTTTACGTCGCCTTCTTCGTCGGGGTTATAGTATTCCACCACATCTGTCTGGTTCTCATTCCTTATGTTGAAGACGGGAGCCGTGGATATGAAGTACATGTAGGCGTTATCGTACGTAGCCTTCTCAGTGTCATCCAGCACGTAGTTGTTGTTTTCATCCTTCTGAATCTTAAAGTCAGTGAGAAGTTGGTTATATTTATTGTTGTCGTCAGTGCTCAACTTATCCAAATATGTTTTAACATCATTATCCACTGATATGTTATATGTGAAGTTGTTTGAGCGGAACTTATAGCTCTTGAAGTCGCGCACATCGGCACGCAGGTCGCTCACCGTGAAGTCGCTCTCGTCTGTTGCCGTTCCATCTCGATATTTATTGTTCTTTTCTCCGTCGAGGTGGATGATGTAAGGATAGTTGGCACGCACGTTCTTTACCTTAAAACCATTCCAGCCGCTACTGCTGTTGTCGGCTTCTCTTTCGTAAGTTGTATTGTCTTTGCGGTCGTATATAGCATCCACAAAAGCGATGGTTGCAACGGTTGAGCCTTTTATGCCGATGGTGCTGTCACCGCTCTTGTTTGGCTCCAGTTTCTTGGTAACAGTAGAGCTACCGCCAATCTCACAAATCATGGCGTTCTTGCCGAAGGTGGCGTGGAATTGTTCTGGTGTGAGGTTATATGGCAGGGTGATGGGCTTCCAGTAGCTTGCGCTGAGGCTGTGGTTGAACTCTGCGTAGCCGCGAACGTATTTGGCAGTCTGCGAACCTACCAGTTCCACCTTGGTGATATTCTTGTCCGAGTCAAGTTTCATACCGTTCAGCGTTACATCGGAGAGCATTCCTTGCTTGGTACCATTGTCCGAGTCCCCGTCATTGTCTATTATATCATTATTCTTAGAATCATTAAAATAGGCGATTACATCGGACATCGGGAAGGTTGCAGTATAGCTGCCGTCGAACTTGATATGGTTGTAATATTCATTGTTTCCATCACGACGGCGAGTGTAATAGGCGTGGCAGTTTTTTTCGTTTATAGTTACGGCATCGGTGTTGTCCATTGCTTTTAGGTAACTTCCATTACCGCCAGCCTCAGAGAATGTCACCCTGACGATGTTGTTCTTTGTGTTGTCGATGGAGCGTCCGAAATTGCCATTGCCATCGCCTGCCTTTCGGAAGTAATCGCCAGGAACAGTGGCTGTAGTGTCTGCGGTTTGACTATATGTACTAACAACCTCTCCGTCCGTCCATGCCTCGCAGCTCTCGTTTGCGGTAATCACGTATGCTCCTGCGAATGTGTATCCGATGCCGTTCACGCGAAGTCCGTCATCTATAGTAGAGCTATTGAGCATAGTTTTCAACGCATCGTTGATGGTGATGTCGATGTATTTCCAGTCGGCAATGCTGAACTTATCAGCACCAGTCATTATCTCATGCCAGTCGCTACCCGTTTTCAGACAAGCGTAGGAAGCAACGGAGGTTCCTCTGAGAAGTATGCGCAGAACGTTGCCAGCAGTTACGTTGTTACCCTTGATAACAACGCCGCGAGCACTCCAGTTGTTCATGGTCTCGTTACCCTCATAATTCAGTTCGGAATATGTAACACCTTTGTGGATTAGGTAGTTTTGCTCCTCCTCGGATGGAGCAGTATAATATACACTCGATATGGTAAAGTTCTTTCCCTGAATCTGGATATTCTCGTTTTTCTCAATGTGTGTGGTATAGTCGCTTGGAACGGTGAAGGTGAAATAGTCATTGAAGTTTTTTTCGCCACCATGATCTTGTTCAGAATATCCTCCGTGTGTGATGTAGGTGCCATTAGAATATTGTATCTTTATCTGTGCGTCGGTTCCCTTATCGCATACAACAGTAATCTTTCCGCCAGCGGTTACCGTTGTACTTGATGACGGAGTGATATTAACCGTCTTATCCCAGTTATCGCTATTCATTGCCACATCCCCGTATTGTCCCCACCAGTCGGTCTTATTTGCAGAGTATTGATAACCGCCGACAGGCGCATCAACGGTTTCGCCGTCTCTTATTATCGTTATGCGATACAAATTATAATACTGACCTTTTATATAAAAATCATTTTCTTTAAACCAGGATGCTTTGTTGTTTGTAGTATTTGTAGTATAGGTGTAGGTACTGGTGAAATTATCTGCTTCCACAAGCTTGTCGCCAACATTTGTTCCCGTGCCATGAGCTATCTGAATCTGCGCACCAGTTTTTGTCTCGTAGGCATAGAACTTCACCTTGTCGCCATCCTGAAGGTAGGCAAACAAGTCCTTGGATACTTCCAGCTTTTGTGTCCAACTACCACCTGAGCAGTCGAAGTATCCTTGCCATACCGTTTTCTCCCATGCTAAAACGTTCAGTGTTCCCATCAATGCCACGATGGACAATAGAAATAATCTCTTCATAAGGTAATTACAAAATGTTAGTATTGTGTATTATTAGTTGTCTGTTTATTGCTAAGTGCGATGCAAAGGTATGTATTTTTAGTAAATAGATGAAGAAAAAATAGATAAAAATGGATATGTAGTACGAATGGTACCCCCGATTGCGACAAAACGAACATATGGAAATGTTGTAATAGTGGGTAATTCCCTTTTTAATTGTTAATTATCTGTGGCCGATGGCGAATTATCAAAGGAAAAGTAGTACTTTTGCGGCGATTTAAATACAGAGATTATGAAAATAGCATTGATAGGCTACGGCAAGATGGGCAAGATGATAGAGAAGATTGCCCGCGAAAGAGGTCATGAGATAGTGAGCATCATCGACATTGACAACCAAGAAGACTTTGAAAGCGAGGCATTTGCATCGGCTGACGTGGCAATAGAGTTCACTGCTCCGCAGGCTGCCTACGGCAACTACCTCAGGGCGTTCCAGAAGAACGTGAAGGTGGTGAGCGGCTCTACGGGATGGATGAAGGACCACGGCGACGACGTGAAGCGTATGTGCGAGGAGGGACAAACGCTGTTCTGGGCTTCCAACTTCTCTATCGGAGTAGCGATATTCTCGGCAGTAAACCGATACCTGGCAAAGATCATGAACCAGTTTCCACAATACGACGTGGAGATGGAGGAGACCCATCATGTGCATAAGCTCGACCATCCCAGCGGAACAGCCATCACACTGGCTGAACAGATAGTGGAGAACATCGACCGCAAGGAGGCTTGGGCTGAGGATACTACCGACCCCAAGATGTTGCGCATAGACCATATACGCCGAGGAGAAGTGGCAGGAATACATACCATACGCTACGACTCGCCTGCCGACATTATCACCATCACCCACGACGCCCACTCGCGTCAGGGCTTTGCACTGGGTGCGGTGCTCGCAGCAGAGTACACTAACGACCATTCGGGACTGCTCACCATAAGTGATATGTTTAAGTTCTAAAAAAAGATGATTGATAAAGAAAAAGCAAAACTTAACCCCAAATGGCAGTGGACCAAGTTCGTCTTCGTCCTCGTATGCTACCTGCTGTTCCTCTACTGGGTGAAAAGCTGGTGGGGACTGCTGGTGATACCATTCATATACGATGTATATATCACCAAGAAAATAAAATGGCAATGGTGGAAGGATGCCGAGAGACCCGTGCGTTTCGTGATGTCATGGATTGACGCTCTGGTGTTTGCTCTCGTAGCAGTATACTTCATCAACCTGTTCTTCTTCCAGAACTACGTCATTCCGTCGAGCTCGCTCGAGAAGTCTCTGCTCACGGGCGACTACCTGTTCGTGTCAAAGGTGAGCTATGGTCCGCGCATACCACAGACTCCACTCACCATGCCACTGACCCAACACACCATGCCACTCTTCAACTGCAAGTCGTATATCGAATGGCCACAGTGGGACTACCGACGTGTGAAGGGATTGGGCAAGGTGGAACTCAACGACATCGTGGTGTTCAACTACCCTGCCGGCGACACCATCCTTACTGCTGACCGCTATCAGGCTCAAGACTATTATAAACAGGTATATGACATAGGTGAGGCCCTGTACGGACAACAACACCCGGAAATCAATCTCTCGGAGATGACCATCGAAGAGCAGCGTGAATTCTATACATCGGCATATTCCATAGGAAGAAAATATATCATGGATGACCAGGCGGAGTTTGGTGTAATAGACTCAAGACCCACCGACCGCCGGGAAAACTATGTGAAACGATGTGTGGGACTGCCAGGACAGACTCTGCAGATAAAAGAAAAGATAGTATATCTGGACGGCAAAGCCAACAAGGAGCCCGACAACGTTCAGTACACATACTTCGTAAAATTGAAAAACACGTCGGCAAGCGAATTGTTCGGGGCTAAATACGACGACCTGCGCAAGGAACTGGGCATCAGCGAGGAGGACGTGACGAGCCTGTCACGACTGCACGGATACGACTTGGAACAAGGCAACATTCTCAACCCCACCATACTACAGCAGTTTGACGGCTACATGCCGCTCACCAAGAGGGCTGCCGCAGAGCTTAAGAAGAGAGGCGTAGTGTCAGCCATACGCATGGTGACCGACAAAGACCTGTTCTCCGACTTCGTCTATCCGCTCAATGCCTTCACAGGATGGACCCGCGACAACTTCGGTCCGCTGTGGATTCCCAAGAAGGGAGCATCTGTCAAGCTGACATTGGAGAACCTGCCAGCATACGAACGACCCATACGAGTATATGAGGGCAATGACCTGCAGGTGAAGAACGGAAAGATATTCATCAATGGTAAGCAGACCAACGAATACACATTCAAGCTGGACTACTACTGGATGATGGGCGACAACAGGCACAACTCTGCCGACTCACGCTACTGGGGCTTCGTACCCGAAGACCACATCGTAGGCAAACCGCTGTTCATCTGGTGGTCGTCTGACCCCGACCGCGGTGGACTGGGAGGTGTGCGCTGGAGCCGACTCTTCTCCTGGGTGGACAATATCAAGTGAGGAATATGCTCCTGAGTACGACATATTTCGGTCCTATACAGTGGTATCAGAAGGTGAACAGGGCTGAGAGGGTGTGGATAGAAGCCCATGAGTCGTTCATCAAACAGACCTATCGCAACCGATGTGTCATAGCCACTACCAACGGTACGCAGATACTCTCGGTACCAGTAAATCACGACGAGGGCAGAGGAATACGCCAGATACGTATCTCAAACCATGGCAACTGGCGACACCTGCACTGGAACGCACTGGCATCAGCCTACGGCAAGAGCCCCTTCTTCGACTACTACGAGGATGACCTGCGCCCGTTTTTCGAACAGGAATGGGAATACCTGTTCGACTTCAACCTCGCCATCATACACAAGATGCTTGAGTTGCTGGATGTGAGAAGGGATATAATGCTCACTGAGGAATACAGTCCATCATCATCGCCTGATGACTTCCATCCACAACGCTACTGGCAGGTATACCAGCAGAAGCACGGATTTATTCCGAATCTGAGTATCCTCGACCTGCTATTCAACATGGGAAATGAAGCAATATACTACTTGTAAGAAAGACAAAAGAATACTTTCAGTCAAACAACAGACTACGTTTAGGAAAGAAACAAACCACTTATGAGAAAAGTAATAGGCATAGGAGAAACGGTACTGGACATCATCTTCAGGGATGACAGCCCGATAGCCGCCTTACCTGGGGGGTCAACGTATAATGCGATGATCTCATTAGGTCGCTCTGGCGTGGATTGTACATTCATCAGCGAGGTGGGCGACGACCGTGTGGGCGACCGCATCGTGAAGTTTCTGCAAGAGAATGGTGTCGACAGCCAATGCGTATGCCGCTTTAGAGGTACCAAGTCACCACTTTCATTGGCATTCCTCAATGACAAAAACGATGCCGAATACATCTTCTACAAAGACCATCCCAACGACCAACTCGATTTTGAATATCCACAGATTTCGCCCGATGACATCGTACTTTTTGGCTCTTTCTATGCTGTCAACCCAGTGATACGCCATCAGGTGAGCGAACTACTCAGACGAGCACGTCAGGCAGGTGCGATAATATACTATGACGTCAACTTCCGTCCCTCACACCAGAACGAGGTGGTGAAGATAAGACCACAGCTCTTAGAGAACTTTGAATATGCCGACATCGTCAGGGGAAGCAACGAGGACTTCCACGTTCTCTTTGGTAAAGACAGTGCCGACGAGGTATACAACGACGAACTGGCTTTCTACTGCAAGACACTCATATACACTCAGGGGGCAGACCCCGTGGAAGTGAGATGGTGCAAGAACAATAGTACGCGCCGGCAGGAAGACGACTCTACATCAAGCCAACAATTCCCAGTAGCCAGCACAAACACCGTGAGCACCATCGGCGCTGGCGACAACTTTAATGCTGGCTTCATCTTCGGACTGATAAGCGAAGGCATAAGCCGACACGACATAGAGCAGGGACTGTCTGCCCAGCAGTGGAGCCGCCTCATCAAGTCAGCACAAGCCTTCTCTGCCGACTGCTGCAAGGACATATACAACTATGTGTCAGTGGAGTTCGGAAAAGAACGGAGAGAACAGACAAAATAACGGAATAACTATATTACGAAATATCGAGGTTTCGAGAAAACGACATAAAGACATAAAGACAAAACAACAATAACTATGATTGAGATTAAAAACAAAGTCTACTATGTAGGCGTCAACGACCGCAACAAGTCATTGTTTGAGGGACTATGGCCCCTCCCCAACGGAGTATCCTACAACTCATATCTTATTGACGACGACAAGGTGGTGCTCGTTGACACCGTCGAGGTGGACTTCTTCACACAGTTTATCGAGAACATCAAGGAGGTGATTGGTGAGCGACCAATAGACTACCTCGTAGTTAACCACATGGAACCCGACCATAGCGGCTCTATTGCCCTACTCCAGAAGTACTATCCCGACATCAAGATAATAGGCAACAAGAAGACGTTCGGCATGCTCGAAGGATTTTACGGATTGACGGAGAACCTCGTAGAGGTAAAAAACGGCGATTTCATCGAAACAGGCAGCCACACGCTGACCTTCGTTCTCACGCCGATGGTACACTGGCCAGAGACGATGGTGACACTCGACACTACCGACAACATACTCTTCTCGGGCGATGCCTTCGGATGTTTTGGTGCACTTAATGGTGGTATCATCGACGAAGAGATCAATTGTGACACGTTCTGGCTCGAGATGGTACGATATTACAGCAATATCGTAGGCAAATATGGTGTGCCTGTACAGAATGCGCTGAAGAAACTCGCAGGCGTACAGATAGACTATATCTGTGCCACCCACGGTCCAGTATGGCATCAGTATATCAGCAAGGTGATAGACATGTACGACCGTATGTCGCGCTATGAGACCGAGGAAGGGCTCGTCATCTGCTACGGTACCATGTATGGCAACACCGAGCGGATGGCAGAACAGATAGCCCGTGCCGCATCACAGGCAGGTATCAAGAATATTGTCATGTATAATGTATCAAAGACCCACCACTCGTATATCATCCGCGACGTGTTCCGCTACAAGGGACTTATCGTTGGTGCTCCTACGTATAATGCCGGACTCTATCACGAGATGGACGTTCTGCTCAACGAGCTTGCCAACAAGGACATTAAGAACCACCTGATAGGATGGTTTGGCTCACACTGCTGGGCAAGCAAGGCTGTGGCAGAGATACAAAAGCTCAACGACGAACGGCTGAAATTTGAGCCCGTAGGTACGCCTGTGGATATGAAGCAGGCTCTCACGGCAGAGACCAAGGAGCAGTGTGCCGCCCTGGGCAAGGCTATGGCAATGAAACTGAAAGAAGGCCTTATTGAGGGCTAACTCCTATCGTTTTACATCGCAAAAAGGCTCTTTTAGGACGCAAAAAAGGCCTTTTTGAGACGCAAGGAGACCTTTTTAGAACACAAGGAGGTCGTTATTACAGGAAAGCAAAGAGCTGAGAGGTTGTTTCTCTCAGCTCTCTTTTTGTATGATCTCCTTGATATCGTCTAACGTGTTGGCAACCAGCAGGTGTTGTCTCAGGCCGTCTCTTATCACTCCCCTGCCCTCCAGGTCGTCTATCATGGCGAGCAATGAGTTCCAGAAGCCTTTCATATTATAGAGTATCACCTTTTTCTGGTGATAGCCAATGGATGATGCTGCCAATACGGTGAACACCTCGTCGAGTGTGCCTATGCCTCCTGGCAGGGCTATGTTGATGTCGCTCTGCGCCACCATCAGCGACTTTCGGTCGTCGAGGTTGTCGCAGGGGATGTGTATGTCCACGTAGTCAGACTTCCGTCCTCTATGCTCCACTATCAGTGGTATGACGCCGATAGTTCTTCCACCAGCATCATGAGCAGATTTCGCCACGCACTCCATCAGTCCCATGTCGCATCCTCCGAACACCACCGTGTGTCCATTTTCACCAAGCCATCGGCCTAATTCCTCCGTCTTCTTGAAGAAGTCAGGGTCGATATTGCTGTTGGCTGAACAATAAATAGCTACTTTCATGGGGGCAAAGATAGTGAATAGTCAGGAAAAAGCATTACCTTTGCACCCGAAATAATTTCATTTACACATTATTATATTTAAGTTATCTTGAAGACATTTGAAGAACTTGGTGTCTGCGAGGAGATTCGTCGCGCCATCGAAGAGTTAGGATTTGTACAGCCAATGCCTGTACAGGAGGAAGTGATACCATATCTGTTGGGAAACAGGAACGATGTCATTGCATTGGCACAGACAGGAACCGGTAAGACTGCGGCCTTCGGCATACCTTTGCTGCAACGCATCGATACCACGAGTAAGAATACCCAAGCCATAGTGCTCAGCCCTACGCGTGAGCTCTGCCTGCAGATTGCCAGCGATATGAAGGATTTTGCCAAGTATCTGCCAGGCATTCATATTGAGGCTGTCTATGGCGGTGCCAATATAGTACCTCAGATGAAGGCTCTGCGCAAGGGTGTGCAGATTATAGTAGCTACACCAGGTCGACTCATCGACCTCATGCATCGTGGAGTGGCAAAGCTCGATGATGTTTCTAATGTGGTGCTCGATGAGGCTGACGAGATGCTCACAATGGGTTTCTCTGATAGCATCAATGAGATACTCGGTGGTGTTCCTGATGAGCGTAACACGCTACTTTTCTCTGCCACTATGAGCAAAGAGATAGAACGCATAGCCAAGGGCTATCTGCGCGACCATAAAGAGATTGTCGTTGGTAGTAGGAATGAGGGCGCCGAACATGTCAATCATATCTACTACCTCGTGCATGCCAAGGATAAGTACCTTGCGCTGAAGCGCATCGTTGACTATTATCCGAAGATCTATGCCATCATCTTCTGCCGTACTAAGATAGAGACGCAGGAGATTGCCGATAAGCTCATACGCGACGGATACAACGCCGAGTCCTTGCATGGTGACCTTAGCCAGGCACAGCGTGACCTCACCATGCAGAAGTTTCGTTCCCACCTTACCCAACTGCTCGTTGCCACCGATGTGGCAGCACGCGGACTTGATGTCGACGATCTAACCCATGTTATCAACTACGGATTGCCCGATGACATCGAGAACTACACCCATCGTAGCGGTCGTACTGGTCGTGCGGGCAAAAAGGGTACCTCCATCTCCATTATACACACCCGTGAGAAGCACAAGGTGAAGCGCATTGAGAAGGAGATTGGTAAGGAATTTGTCGATGGAACCCTGCCTACGCCACAGGAGATATGTACCAAGCAGCTATATAAAACCATCGACCAGATAGGCAAGATAGATGTCGATGAGGAACAGATTGCTCCTTTCATGGAGGATATCACGCGCAACTTCGAATACTACGACAAGGAAGACATAGTAAAGAAGATAGTGAGTCTAACCTTCGGTCGCTTTCTTTCATACTATGCCGACGCACCGGAGATAGAGAAACCTGCTTCGGGGGCAAGGAGCAAGGAGCAAGGGGCAAGAGGCAAGGAAAAGGGGGCAAAGAGCAAGGAGCAGGGGACAAGAGGCAGAAAGACTGGTCCTCGCAAGCCCGAGAAAGGCTATCAGCGTTTGTTTGTCAACCTCGGTAAGGCCGACGGCTTCTATCCTGGCGAGGTGATGCAGTTTATCAATAAGAACGTTGGTGGCAGGGTGCAGGTAGGTCATATCGACCTGCTCGACAAGATATCATATATAGAGGTTCCAACAGATCAGGCTGAGGCGGTGAAGCGAGGTCTCGATGGTGCAAGCTATAAAAGGCGTACCGTGCGATGCAACGATGCTGATAGCAGAGAGCAGGGGGCAAGGAGCAAGGATCAGAGAGTGGGTGGCAGGAATGCCAAGGCAGCCAAGCGACGTGCCATGTTCGAAGATGAGCGTCCTGCTCGTCAGACCAAATTCAAAAAGGATGACTGGATGAAGTTCCTTAATCCCGACCGCATAGACCTCAAAGGCGATGAGCCCGATTTCAGCGAAGATGGATGGGCTCGCAGAAGACCAAAAAAGGAATAAGTTTCGCAAATGCGAAACTTATTCCTTTATATCAGCTTCCTGTAGAAATTACATGTCAGGAAGGTTGAACTTCTTTTGCATCTCAGCCTGGAAAGCCTTGTCGTCAGAGAGCTTCTTTGCTACAGGGTTTGCCTCAACGATCTTGTTGAACTCATCCATAGCCTCTTCCAGACCTTTGTATTCCTTCTCCTTTTTCTCAACTTCAGCCATCATCTCCAGGGCAGCCTTTGCCTGCTCTTCCTCAGAAGCGTTCTCCAGAGCCTTCTGCTTTGCTTCCATGTCTCTGAATACCTGGAACATTGGATCCAGACCAGTGAACATGTCCTCGAAGGCAGCCTTCCACTGTGCCTCGTCCCAGTTAGCGCCTTCAGCCTTTGCCTTAGCGATTACTTCCTTCACGTCAACTTTCTTAGCAGGAGCCTCTGCCTTTACTTCCTCAGTGGCTGTAGAGTCAGCTGCTGCTCCAGCCTTAGCGTTGTTACCACACGACATCATTCCCAATCCCAGGCAGAATGCCAGTGATATAAAAAACATTTTCTTCATGATAAAATAGATTTTTGGTTAATAAAATTGGGTTATCGCTGCGAAAGTACGACAAATATTTCATACCTGCAAGCGATAACCCATTTTTTTTGACATTTGTATATATAGGACTACTTGGCGTCAATCTCCTGTAACAGCCGGTCGGCATGACCCCACTTGTCCATCATATAGAGTACAAACCGGATATCAACACCGATGCATCTCGCGAGCACCTTGTCAAATAGGATGTCGCTGGCGAGCGAGTCCCAGTTGCCGTCGAAGGCCAGTCCTATGAGTCGTCCCTGTCCGTCGAACATCGGTGATCCGCTATTACCGCCTGTGATATCGTTGTTGGTAATGAAGCAAAGCTGCATCTTGCCCGTCTCCTTGTCCTGATACTTTCCGAAGTCCTTGGCCGACATCAGCTCGTGCATGATAGGCTCTGCGAAGTATTCCGCATTCTTGTCTGCCTGTTTCATCTTCTCCACGAGGCTCTCGGCAGTGGTATAGTAGCCCGATGGCTTGCCTCCGATCATCACGTCGCGCACCTGTCCGTAGGAGAGTCGCATGGTGAAGTTGGCATCCGAATAGTGAGGCTGGTCTTGCTCCATGCGCAGTTTGGCAGCACAGAGTTTCTTCTCCTGCTCCTCTATCTGCTGTGTAGTAGTCTGGAAGTTGCCCACGCCGATGACTGCATAGATCGACATGAGGTCTATTCCTAATGCCACTCCTGGGTCTTTGAGATATTTCTTTGTGTTGTTGAAGTAAAATTTCTGTCCTTTCTTCAGCACCTTCGACTTCTTATACAGCCAATCCACGTAGCGTCGGTAGTCGCCACCAAACTTCTCCTTGACGGTCTTGACAACTTCCGGCTGATATGTCTCAGGCACGTTCAAAGCATAGTTCCTGAGCATGGCGGCCGTCATCTCCTTGTCGAGCTCAAGGTTCCACTTGTCGCTGTTGTCCTCGAACTCCACATACTGCTTCATAGGCTTGTCCTGAGGACCCTTTGCCTCCATACCCATATTCATCTTGATAGCACGACGTATCATCTCCGATGTCTTCCAGAACGACTCTATCCAGTAGTTCAGAGTCTTGTATTCCTCAGCCCTGTTGCTATACAGCTGCTTCAGTGTGTCGAGTTCTACGGCGTATCGTGGGTCAGTATTATTGTTATCCTTAAGCCACTGGGCTATGCGCGCCTCGTATTCCGCCTTCTGACGTATCAGTCCGATGCTGTCGATACACTTGTTCATGCCGATAGAGTTCTTCCAGTAGTTAGAGCTACTGGCAAAAGTATTCTCGTATTGAATGCGTGTCTTCTCGCTCTGCGCCATGTATCGCTTCATGATTTCAAGCTTGATGTCGCGCACCTGCACACGTGTGGTGTTCTCGATGTTGCGCATCTCCTCGATGCCGTAGGACGACATATACCGGTTGGTGCTGCCCGGGTAACCCACGGTCATGGCGAAGTCACCGTCCTTATATCCCTGCAACGATACAGGAGCCCAGCTCTGCGGATGATATGGCACGTTGTCCTTAGAGTATTCAGCAGGTCCGTTGGTCTTCGGATCAGCATAGATACGGAACACCGAGAAGTCGCACGTCTGTCGTGGCCACATCCAGTTATCGGTCTCGCCGCCATACTTGCCCATCGACTTCGGTACAGTGAATACCAGTCGTACGTCGCGGAAGTCCTGATAGGTGGTGGCGTAGTATTTGTTGCCCTCATAGAAGGGGTCTATACTTACGTGCAGAGTGGAGTCTTTCTGTTTGGCTTCGGTAGTCATAGCGTTGGTCAGCGAGTCGATGATAGCCTCCACCTCATCTGAGGACTTGCCCTCGATGAGCGCATTCACCTGCTCGGTGATGTCCTGCTGCTCACGCATGAAGGATACGAACATGTCCTCATTGGGCAGTTCCTCATCGAAAGTCTTGGCATAGAACCCGTTGAGCATGTAGTCATGCTCCACCGTGGAGTGCTTGTTAATAGCCGAAAAACCACAATGGTGGTTGGTGAACACAAGTCCGTCGGGCGACACCACCACTCCCGAACAATAGCCACTGAAGTTGACCACTGCGTTCTTTATGGCATTGTCACTATGGTACAGGTTCTCATATGGCAGTTGGAATCCCTCAGCCACCATCTGCTTATACACGGTGGAGTCGAGATTATACATTGTCCACATGCCCTCATCAGCCTTTACGGGCAAAAGGGCAAGAAAGCAAAGGGGTAAGAATAAAATAATTTTCTTCATTGTATTGTTGTTGTTTCGTTATTTTCTTTTCAATCTCGCTACTATCCTGTCTACCGGCAAGTCCTTAACCACCACAACCGCCATAAATGCTACGATGAGAAGCGTGTTGACAATGAGTGCCGCCCAAACGGGCAGTTGCGGACAGAGACGCGTCATCACCACATATATTATAAATGTAAGGACGACATACATCGCCATCTCCTTTATAGGATAGTCTATGGGATAATATTTCTGTCCTACCAGATAGGACAGCACCATGGCTGTCATGTATCCCGCAAAACCTCCCCACGCACAAGCTGTATAGCCGTAACGAGGTACGAAGACCACATTGACAGCTATCAGTACCATACAGCCCACACCCGAGAACACGGCTCCCCAGATGGTCTTGTCAATGAGCTTGTACCAGAACGACAGATTGAAATATACTCCCATCATTATCTCGGCAGCCATCACTATGGGCACCACCTTGAGTCCTCCCCAGTAGTCACGACCGATGATATACTTCAGTATGTCCATATAGCCCACTACGGCAAGGAACGCCAGCAGGGTGAAGATGAGGAAGAACTTCATCGCCACAGCATAGTAGTCCTTCGAGTCCTTGTCCTTTGCCTTGCCAAACACTATCGGCTCGTAGGCATAGCGAAACGCCTGCGTTATCATCGCCATGATCATGGCTATCTTGAATACCGCCCCGTAGATGGCGAGTTGCTCCTTCATGTCGTCGCCAGGATAGAGATAGGGGAACAGCATCTTGTCGGCAGTCTGATTGAGTATGCCGGCAATGCCCAGTATGAGTATGGGCCAGCTGTACGAGAGCATCCTCCTGAGCAGTGACGCGTCGAATCCATGGCGAAATCCTTGGAGTTCTTTCCAGAAGAAAATGGTGATCAGCGAGGTACATACAAGGTTAATGACGAATGCTGCACGCGCATCATGACCATCCATACCTATATAGTATACGCAGTTGAGCAGGATGTTCATAAATATGAACAACAGCTTTAGCGCGGCAAACTTCAGCGGTTTCTTCTGGTAGCGCAGGTAGGCAAACGGTATGCACTGGAAGGCGTCGATGGCAACACATGTAAACATGCAGGCAATATACTCTGGATGGTCAGCATAGCCCATAATGCCAGACAGCGGCCGTAGGAACAACATGACCAGCACTACAAACAACGTCGAGGTGGCAGCCACCGACCACAGGGTGGTGGAATACACCTGCTCGGCGCGTTCGCCCTGCTTGTTGGCATAACGGAAGAAGGTGGTCTCCATGCCGTAGGTGAGCAATACCAGCAACAGCGCCACGTAGGCATACACATTGGTGATAACCCCGTACTCGCCGCTCGCTGCCGTCATCTTCATCGTATACAGCGGCACCAGCAGATAGTTGAGGAATCTGCCAATGATGCTACTAAGTCCATATATAGCCGTGTCCTTGGCCAGTGATTTAAGATTTGCCATCGTTATTTGTGTACTTCACGATTTTTTTGTGTGTGCAAAGGTACGTAATAACGAACTAATCGCAAAAGGAAATTTTGCATTTCTTGCCAAGCAAGACTCATCAAAACATCTCCCTAACCTATTCTGCATTAAAATTAAGTACTATTTTTTTTGGATTATTACCATTTTTTTTTACTTTTGCAGACACAAATCACAAACTCTTATGTCTATTTGGATTATTTTCAAGCTCATCGGCTCACTAGCATTGCTGATGTTCGGTATGAAGTCGATGAGTGAGGCCCTGCAGAAGATGGCGGGCTCCCACCTGAGACACGTCTTGGGTGCAATGACTACTAACAGGTTTACGGGACTCCTTACGGGTATGTTTGTCACTGCGGCGGTACAGTCGTCTACGGCAACGACGGTGATGACTGTGTCATTTGTCAATGCCGGACTGCTGACGCTGGCACAAGCCATATCGGTAATCATGGGAGCCAACATCGGTACGACGCTGACGGCATGGATCATGTCGGCAGGCTTCTCGTTCAACATTGCCGACTTCGTATACCCAGCGTTCTTCATCGCCATTATACTGATATACAGCAAGAAGAAACGATACATAGGCGACTTCCTGTTTGGTATCTCGTTCATGTTTCTTGGACTGGGCACACTTCGACAGACAGGCATCGACATGCATCTGGGCGACAACCAGGCAGTATTAGACTTCTTCGCCTCGTTCGATCCCGACAGCTACATCACCACACTGGTGTTCCTACTGCTCGGTGGCATACTGACCTTCTGCGTGCAGTCGTCAGCAGCAGTGATGGCTATAACGATGATCCTCTGTTCGAGTGGCGTACTGCCGATATATCAGGGTATCGCTCTGGTGATGGGCGAGAATATCGGTACCACCGTGACTTCCAACCTGGCAGCAATGACCGCTAACACGCAAGCACGGCGAGCGGCGTTTGCCCACATGTTCTTCAACCTGTTCGGCGTATGCTGGATGTTGCTTGTCTTCAAGCCATTTGTTGACATGTGTTGCGGATTCGTGGGCTATGATGTCGACATGCAGAAAGAGGTGGTAGGCAATGCCGAATTCCTCAAGAACGCCGCCAAGCTGTCGTTCGTACTGGCAGCCTTCCATACAGCCTTCAACCTTGCCAACACATCCATCCTTATCTGGTTCATACCACAGATAGAGAAGATAGTATGCCGAGTGATAAAAACAAAGAAGAGCGAGGGCGAGGAAGAGGAGTTCCGCCTCCACTTTATTACAGCTGGCTTCATGAAGACGCCTGAACTCTCGGTGCTTGAAGCCCAGAAGGAGATACAACAGTTTGCTGTACGTATACAGAGAATGTTCGGAATGGTACGCGAGCTGGTACACGAGAAGAACGAGGGTACCTTTGTCAAGGAGTTCTCACGCATAGAGAAATATGAGGGCATCAGTGACAACATGGAGATAGAGATTGCCAAATATCTCGAAGAGGTCAGCGACGCCCACCTGTCAGACGAGACTAAGGGCAAGATACGTGCCATGCTGCGCGAGATAAGCGAGATAGAGAGTATCGGCGACTCGTGCTATAACATCGCAAGAACACTCAACCGACGCATCAAGGGCAAGGAAGATTTCACCGAGCTACAGTATGACCACATGCACCAAATGATGGAGCTCACCGATCAAGCCCTGAGCCAGATGAACTCCATACTGGTGAACTATCGTGAGCAGAACGACGTCAACCGCTCATTCAACATCGAAAACGAAATCAACAACTTCCGCAACCAGCTGAAGTCGCAGAACATCAACGATATTGATGACCATAAGTACACCTACGCCATCGGTACGATGTATATGGACATCATCAACGAATGTGAGAAGCTGGGCGACTATGTCGTCAATGTTGTCGAAGCTCGTATGGGTACAAAGCAAAGAGGAGCATAAAAAACATAAAAGCAAAACACGCAAAAACGAGAGGAGCCTCAGTCGAGGCTCCTCTCTTTTATATGCTTGTCGAGTTTTTTAATATCTCTCTATTACGTTACTGATACCCTCCATGATAACCATATCAGTATCACCTATTTCATAAGCAGAAGGGTGGCGGATCTCACATCCCGCCATCTTTACTACTGCACCGAGATGGAACAACTTGCCCTTGTTGTCTTCCCAACGACAGGAGTTGAAACGCACATTCTCACAGTCGCCGTCAACATTGACCAACGTGAACTCACGACAACGCAGGAACTGGCAGTTGTCGAACAGGAGGTTATGGGTGTCATGCACCTCCATGATACCATATGAGCAGTCGCGAATGGTGGTTTTCTCAAACGTCAGGTCCCTTACAGCACGTGTCTCCAGTCCATACGTACCACAGCCATACAGGTCGCAGCCCTTCACATCTATTCCCTCAGAGTCCTCAAACAGCAGTACGCCACCCTCACAATAGCCCTCCTCTGTATGTCCTATGGTGAGATTTTCTATCGTGACGAGCGAGCATTTGTAGAAGTTCAGCACGTTGGCATAACGCGGTTCCACCACTATATAGCAGTCACCCGACCCACGTATGGTGAGGTTGTCTACATTGATCAATTCCAGCTGTCTGCCGTCGTTGCGTTCGCAAGCCACGATAGCCTGTTCGGTACCCTTGCGCAAGGCATGATAGTCTTCCCTCACATATCTACCATCATAGCTAAAGAAGCCATCCTCCCTAAGAACCTTCGTGAGGTTGAGCACCGTTCCTGGCTTCAGTATCACCGTACGATTGCTCCCTAATGCCGAAATAAACTCGTATTCGTTGCTTACCTCTATGATCTGATCCTCACTACTGCCCATCTCGCCATCCGTTGCAAAGAGTCCTACCGCCTGCGCATATGCCATCATGTCGAGGTTTACTCGCTCAATAATGTTCTTCTTCTCTTTCTTCTGAACCTTGTTAATCATCTTCTGCAGCACTTCCGGATGTATCTGGCTGAGGAACTTCTGGTTCATCACCCATGAGCTGACCACGTTCACCGGATTCTGTTCGTTCTCCATGAACCGTTGTTTCTTAGCCAAGTCAGAGAGTTTGTCGGTAGTCAATACCAGTACCTGTCCTACGGAATGTTCCTCGGGATAGAACTCCAGAAACTTCATGCCCGACTGGTTGACATAGTGCACTCTGCTTCCAAACAAACAACCGTATGGAGCCACATCATTGGTATGTGCTTTTATGAGCTTATATTCGCCAGGAGTCTTGCCCACCTTTTGCAGTTTGATAACAGCATTGTCGCCCTCACTGTCCTTACCATTAAGGTATATCCCCTTGTCTACTATCGACACCACATACCTCATCTGTCCGTCCCAGAACACATCGTTCTGTCGGATCACCTGTGCCTGAGCCTCAACGAAGGCGCACATACACATCACTACCGATACTAATAATTGCTTTCTCATAGGTTTTTGAGTTTTTAGTTAACTAAAATATTTCTTTTTATCTAAATCTTTACAAATACTCCATCAGTATGTCCCAGACGGCTATGATGTGGCAAACGGAGCCCGCAAGCACAAAGAAATGGAACACCGAGTGCATGAATTTACGCTTGTTGAGCGAGTAGAACACAGCTCCGGTGATGTATGCCACACCCTCGGCGATGATCCATACCACCGCCGCCGTACTCACCGAGTCGACAAGGGGCTTAAAGGCTACGAGCACACTAAGTCCCATACCGATAAAGCAGAGGGTCTCCAGATTGCTATGGTCCTTCAGTTGGCGGAACGCCATCACCGTACCCACTATGGCGCATAGCCACACAAAGGCGAACAGCGACCAGCCCCAGTAGCCTTGCTCGCGCAGTGCCACAAGTGTGATGGGCGAATAGCTGCCGGCGATATGCCAGTAGATGGCAGCATGATCCCACCGTCGGAGTCGTTCTTTCCATACCGAGCGTGCCGAGAGTGCATGATACCACGTGGAAGCGACATACGACATCAGCATACCGAAGAGATAGAGCGACACACCAAATGTCGCCCACCCATTGCCTCGGGTGGCACACCATATTATAAATAATGTGCCGACGACCGCTGCCAGCACTATCCCGCCAGCATGCGACCACGAGTTCCACAGCTCTTCCTTGTGACTAAAATATATCTTCCATTTCATAGTAACGATTGCAAAGATAGCATTTTTTCAAAAAAAAAGAGAGAATTATTCGTTTAATTCGTGGATTTCGTGGTTGCATGAGTATAAAGAAAGAATAATTCGTGGTAGTAGGACTCGTCAGAATCCTACGGCGCGACGTTGGCGCAGCTCTACGGTCTGCGTATTGAACTTACGCATCGCCGCCTCCACGTCTTCCACTTCTATCCGCTGATAGGTGTCTCGTGTGAAGGCGTGAGGCATACTTACGAGCCGGTCTGCCATCGCAGGGATGATGCCGTTGTTGACAAACTGCTCCACCCATCGGGCGTTACTGAAGTTCTTGGAGTGCTGCTTCACCATGCTGTCAATGCTCCACCTCAGCTTTTCGCGCGCCTGCTCCGACAGCACGTACTCGTCTTTTTGGAACTGCAGGTCGGCTATCTCCATCAGTTCGTCGGTGGTATAGTCGGCAAAACGGAATTTATTAGGAAATCTTCCTACGAGTCCCGGGTTCATCGACATCAGCTTGTCCATCTCCTTCTCATATCCGGCAAACACTATCAGCATGTCGGGGTCTTTCTGACTGAGCACCGTCAGCAAACATTCTACGGCATGCCTGCCGAAATCTCGGTCGTCGTCTGAGCCATATAGGGTGTAAGCCTCATCTATGAAGAGAACGTTGCCACGTGCCTCTTGCAGTATCTGCTGCATGTTGTTCTCGGTGTCACCGATGTACTGTCCCACGATGCGAGGACGGTCTACGGCTATCACCTCACCCTTAGAGAGCAGTCCCAACGAGTGGTAGATGCGTCCGAGCATACGAGCGACGGTGGTCTTGCCCGTCCCCGGGTTGCCTGTGAAGATGGCGTGATGTACGGTAGCAGACTTGGCTGGCAGCCCCAACTGTCGGCGCTGGGCAAAGAAGCGCATGCGGTTGGCAAGTGTGGCGATGTCGTTCTTTATCTCTTTCAGACCAATCATCGCCTGCAGGTCAGCCATCGCCCGCTCGTATTCGTCGCCGCTGTCTTCGTTGGCAAAGTCGTCGATGTCTTCGGGTTGCACCTTACTGATGTCATACTGCAATGTGATTTGCATTCCGGAGATACATCGTGTGGTGTACGCCTCAGCCATTTTCGTGACAATTTTCTCCATTTCATCGTCACCCCAGCGGGTTGCCTTACCACTCTTATATGCTCTGCTGAACATCTTTTGTGCCTTCACCACGGCTGCGTCAGAGAGCGTCAGGTTGTGACGACTACAGCTACGCAGGAAGAGCTGCATCAGGTCTTTGTCGTCAAACTCCTCCACCACCATCCTGTTCTTTGGCTGGAAATAGTCGGTGAGCGACGGGTTCTGGTCGAGCAGTTCATCGAGTTTCTGCCTCGTCCCCATCAGTATGATACTGTAGCTCTCCGAGCGCAGGTATCGTGCCAACGTCATCAGCACGCTCTTGCCTCCCTTTCTCAGCAGAGCACCGACGTTGTGTAGCAGCAAGGTGTACTCTATCCGTTCGTTAGGGTCCTGGCGGTCGTATTCCTCGGGGTCGAAATCTCTTTTTAACACGCCGCTCGTCCCGTAGCTGTTGCTAAGATCGGTAGCGTCGAGACATAGCATATTACAGTCTACCGACTTATACCTCCCGGGGAAATGAGCCGCCCAGCTGAGTAGTTCGCCCAACCATGAGAGCCTGAGATTGTCTCTCGTCTCTATCATATAGTGTCGGCACAACTGTAGCTCGCTCTCGCCATAGAGGTCTCTCTGCCCGTTGAGCGTGGTCTCATGGATGCGTCGCATCATCATCGTCGTCACCTGTCGCAAACCAGGATAGCGGTATATCTCCATATATTGAGATATGCTGCAGAAGAAGTATTCCAGCAGTTCGTCCTCATCGCTCATACATTCACATAGTGCACAGCTCACGGGAGTGAAGTTGTGGCGGTCGTCCAGCTGCCAGTTGATGAGCACAACCGTACTCTTGGCGTATCTGACCAGCATCACATACCTGCCCGCATACCACACGCTCTCGCCTTTCAGCTCCATCTTCAGTCGCCGCAGCGTCCGCATCGTATCTTTCTCGTCGGTGATAAGGCTCGACCACCCCACTACCTGATGTCTGTCGTCGAGCATCAGTATCTTACACCGTTCGTCCTTCAGTATTGTTGTCGCAAGAGTCAGAGTCACATTCAGATTGCTAATAAAACACACATCATCCGCATCAATATCTTTCCTCTTCGGTTCTATCTTGATGTTTCTCAGAATAGTACCGTCGAAGAGTCTGTAATTGTCTTTTTGCTTTGTCATAAAAAATCAACTTCTTTAACTTCTTTAAATCCCTTAACTTCTTTAACTTCTTAAAAACAGAGATACAGGCTCTGACGACACACCATGAATGGGTCGTCTGCCTGGCATAGTCGGTTAAACAATCAAACAAAACAAATCTGAATGTGAACTCCTATCCACACCAATATATGTATCAATATGTCAAAGAACACTGACCTCACCATCGGGGATTACCCCGACAGCATCGTAGCCGTCACGAGACACTATCGCCTACGTCGCGTGCTTCCAAAACATTTCTTCTGTCAGTCTTCTTTGTTCTCATATATTAGTGGGAAGTTTAGTGGTTTGGGGTGTGAAACGTTGAGTAAAAAGGTAGATGTGAGAGAATAGTATTTATCTGTTTACAATATCATAGTTCGAAATGGGGCTGCAAAGATAATTCTTTTTCTCATACCGCCAAACTTTTTCCCGACTTTTTTCATGTAGCCCCGTTTTTTCTGAACGAAAAGAACATAGACACACCTGTCGGACGAACACAGGAATGTCCCAAGTACACACCTTAAAAGACGGATTCTTTCTAATCGGCGAGGATGAAGTCGAGCTGGCGCTTCTCGAGGTTGGTGCGCACCACCTCTATGCGTATGGGGTCGCCAAGCTGGTAGCGGTGGTGGCGACGACGGCCTATGAGACAGTAGTTCTTCTCGTCGAAGTCGTAATAGTCGTTGCCCAGGTCGCGCATCATGATCATACCCTCGCAGTGGTTCTCGTCTATCTCGCAATAGATACCGTAGGAGGTGATGCCCGAGATGTGGGCGTCATAGACGTTGCCTATCTTGTCTTCCATAAACTCCACCATCTTATACTTGATAGACTCACGCTCGGCATTCTGGGCTATCTGCTCCATGTCAGATGAGTGCTCGCACAAGTCCTCGTACTTGTTACGGTTGGCTGACTTGCCTCCCTGCTGGTAGTGGGTGAGCAGTCTGTGGACCATCGTGTCGGGATAGCGGCGGATGGGCGACGTGAAGTGGGTGTAGTAGTCGAATGCCAGTCCGAAGTGGCCTATGTTGTGTGTAGAGTATTTGGCTTTCATCATCGTGCGCAGAGCTACCTTGTGGATGAGCTTCTCCTCCCTTGAGCCCTGACTCTCGGTGATGAGTTGGTTCATGCTGCGAGCTGTCGCACCCTTGGTGCTCGACGACTTCAGCTTGTAGCCAAACCTAGCCACGAAGGTGCGCAGGTCTTCAAACTTCTGCGGGTCGGGGTTGTCGTGTACACGATAGGGCAAGGTCTTGCCTCCACCCTCGCCAGGCTTGCCTTTTGCTCCCTTAGTTTTCTTCACCTTACCCACGCTCTCCGCAACGGTACGGTTGGCGAGCAACATGAACTCCTCGATGAGTTTGTTGGCATCCTTGGACACCTTGAAGTAGCATCGGGTAGGATGTCCCTTCTCGTCGATGTCGAACTTCATCTCCTCTGAATCGAAGTCGATGGCTCCATTCTTATACCTCTTCTTACGCAGCTCCTTAGCCAAGGCATCGAGTGTACATATCTCTTCGGCGTATTCACCGATGAAGGGGTGAGAGGAACTTGAAACATTTTGCGTTGATTGCTTAGCATTGAACGCTGGACGAAGAGCAGGTGCAGGCTCGCCCTTTCCGTCGACGACTCCGTTTTGCTCGAGCAGGGCTTGTGCCTCCTCGTAGGCATAGCGACGGTTGCTACGTATGATAGTGTGGACTATGCGATAGCTCTTCACGTTAGCTTCATTGTCCAAAACGAAGATGACACTATAGCACAGCTTATCCTCATCGGGACGTAACGAACATACATAATTACAGAGGTGTTCTGGAAGCATCGGTATGGTACGGTCGACGAGATATACGGATGTTGCTCGCTTCTGCGCCTCACGGTCGATGATGTCGCCCTCCTTGACATAGTGCGACACGTCGGCAATGTGGACTCCCACCTCATAAAGTTGAGGTGAGAGTATGCGTATTGACAATGCGTCGTCGAAGTCCTTGGCATCATGAGGGTCGATGGTACAAGTCCACACGTCGCGGAAGTCCTCCCGCTCGGCTACGTCTTGTGGTGTTATCTCGCCCGTAATCTTCTTTGCAGCCTCTTCCACCTCCTTCGGATAGCGGTAGGGCAGTCCGTACTTGGCGAGTATGGCATGCATCTCGGTGGTGTTGTCGCCAGCCTGACCAAGGATGTCTATCACCTCACCTATGATGCGCTGCGAGTCTTTCGAGGGCCACGATATCACCCTGACCAGAGCCTTGTCGCCCGTCTTTCCTCCCTTCAGTTTCTTTAGCGGGATGATGATATCGCTGGAGAAGATGTTGCTGTCGAGGTTGAGGAATGCTATCTCGGGATCTACCTCGAGATTACCTACAAACGTATCTTTCTCGTGGGAGAGTATCTCGGTGACCATCGCCTCCTTGATATGATTGCGACGCCGAGCCATCATGGTCACACGCACACGGTCGCCATTCATAGCCCACATGGAGTTGCGTTCGGAGACGAAGATGGGCAGGTCGCTGCCGTCGGGGATGAACGAGTTCTTACCATTGGTCTTCCTGACGAAACGTCCCTCGAGCACCTGTCCGTCGGTATTCAGCCGGTAGGCATTATCAGCCACCTTGGTGAGGAAGTCGTCCCAAGCCATCTCCTCCATCACATCGATGGCAAGCATCTTCAGCGGATGGGTGTTGAGACGTAGCTCCTTGAATATCTGTTTGAAACTGAAAGTCACACCTGCATGTTGCTGGAAAAAGCCAGAGAGCAACTCTTCCATCTGTGCTTTGTTATGGTATTTTCCACCCTTTCGTAGTCTCCCCGCATTCTTAGAATTCTTACTTGTTGCCATAGCTTTTTAGTTGTTTTTGTTGTAGGTACGACAAAAGTAATGAATTATTTTGTACTTTTGCAAGCGAAAAGCGACTTTTTTTTATAATGAAAAGAATTCTGATAACAGGAGCAAGCGGTTTCATCGGCAGTTTCATCGTCGAGGAGGCTCTCCGCCAAGGCATGGAGACATGGGCAGCTGTGAGGTCTTCCAGCTCGAGGGCATACCTCAACGACCAACGAATCAACTTCATAGAACTGGACCTCAGCGACGAGCAGCGACTCACAGAGCAACTCAAGGACCACCAGTTCGACTATGTCGTTCATGCTGCCGGCGTGACAAAATGTATCAACAAGGATGACTTCCGACGGGTGAATACCGAGGGGACACGACACCTGGTAGCTGCCCTGAGGGCGCTTCGGATGCCGATAGAGCGATTTGTGTTCCTGAGCAGCCTCAGCGTGATGGGGGCTATACGCGAACAACAACCATATACCGAGATCAGAGAAGACGACACGCCACAGCCGAATACAGCATACGGCAAGAGTAAGCTGGAGGCGGAAGAGACCTTGAAAGTGAGGAGCGAGGAGCAATTTCCTTATGTGATACTGCGACCGACAGGTGTGTATGGCCCCAGGGAGAAGGACTATTTCATCATGGCAAAGAGCATTAAGGGACATAGCGACTTCGCCGTGGGATATAAACCGCAGGACATCACCTTCGTCTATGTCAAGGATGTGGTACAAGCTGTCTTCCTTGCCTTAGATCACGGCAAGACGGGACGCGCCTATTTTCTGAGCGATGGAAAGGTGTATCGCAGCGCCACCTTCAGCAACCTGATACGCCGAGAATTGGGCAACCCGTGGTGGATACGCATCACCGCACCGATATGGATACTACGAATAGTAACTGCCGTAGGCGACATCATCGGCAGGCTGAGCGGAAAGGCTATCGCACTGAACAACGACAAATACCATATCCTGAGACAACGCAACTGGCGCTGTGACATACAACCTGCAATCGACGAACTGGGATACAAGCCGCAATACGACTTGGAACGAGGGGTCAGGGAGACCATCGCATGGTATAAGAAGGAGGGGTGGATTTAGTTTTTAGTTTTTGGTTTTTAGTTTTTAGTTTTTGGAAAGAGTGAAGGAATTATTTAAGATAGAGAAGAATCCTAAGAAGGGACTGCTGGCTGCGGAGTGGGCAATGATGGCATATCTTGTATTCACCCTGCTGATGGCATTATTGCTGTCAACAAAGCTACCCAATCCCGAGATGATAATATGGGGACGAGCTAAAATAATATTCATGACAGCCGCACTATGGCTGGTATACAGGATTGTACCCTGCCGCTTCACCCGACTGGTGCGCATCGGAGCACAGATGGGACTATTGGCTTGGTGGTATCCAGACACCTACGAGTTCAACCGTATATTCCCCAACCTCGACCATGTCTTCGCAGCATGGGAGCAAGACCTCTTCGGATGCCAGCCGGCAATAGTGTTCTCACAGTCGGTGACGAGTGCCGTGGTGAGCGAACTGTTCGACCTTGGCTATTGGGCATACTACTACATGATAGCCCTGGTGGTAGTATACTACTTCGGGTGGCGCTATCACGAGTTTGAAAGAGCCGCATTCATAGTCCTCGCGGCATTCTTCATCTACTATCTTGTGTTCATCTTCATACCAGTAACAGGACCAACCTTCTACTACAAAGCAGCAGGACTGAAGAACATCATGGCAGGAGTCTTCCCTAACGTACATGACTACTTCAACTTCCATCAAGACTGTCTGCCTGCACCAGGCTATCAGGACGGAGTGTTCTATCATCTCGTAGAGGGAGCCAAGGCTGCCGGAGAAAGACCCACCGCCGCATTCCCCAGTTCGCACATAGGCATCTCCACCATCATTATGTGGCTGCTCATCCATGCTCGCAACTGGCGACTGATGTGGATACTCATGCCATTATATATATGCCTGTGTTGTGCCACAGTATACATACAAGCCCACTATCTCGTCGACGCCATTGGCGGACTGATAAGTGGCACGCTGCTATACTTCATCCTGCTCTTCTGCTCGAAGAATATGGTGACATCAATAAATACAAAGAAAAAAAGACGATAACAAAGAAAAGACTATGAAGAAACTATATATCGAGACCTACGGATGCCAAATGAACGTGGCTGACTCTGAGGTGGTAGCCTCAATAATGAAGATGGCTGGCTACGACGTATGTGACACTGCAGAAGACGCTGATGCCATCTTCCTGAACACATGCTCAGTACGCGACAATGCCGAACAGAAGATATTTCATCGCTTAGAGGCGCTCAACAACCTAAAGAACAAAAGGAAAACCACGCCACCACTCATCATCGGAGTATTAGGCTGCATGGCAGAACGAGTGAAGGAAGACCTGCTGGAGAACCACCACTGCGACCTCGTGGCAGGACCAGACGCATACCTCACCCTGCCCGACCTGATAGCACAGGCAGAGACGGGACACAAAGCCATCAACATCGAACTCTCAACCACTGAGACATACAAGGACGTAGTGCCACAACGACTACACGGAGCACGACTGGGCGGATTTGTGAGCATCATGCGAGGCTGTAACAACTTCTGCCATTACTGTATCGTACCATACACCAGAGGCAGAGAGCGCAGCCGTAGCGTGGAGAGCATACTGCGCGAAGTGGCTGACCTGAGAGACCGAGGCTATAAGGAAGTGACCCTGCTGGGACAGAATGTCAACTCGTATATGGACAAGACTGGTACCACGTTCCCCCAACTCCTGCGTATGGTTGCCGAGACTGCTCCCAACATGAGAGTGCGCTTCACCACATCACACCCGAAGGACATGAGCGACGAGACACTACACGTGATTGCCGATGTGCCAAACATCTGCAAACAGATACACCTGCCAGTACAGAGTGGCTCCGACAAGATACTGAAGCTCATGAACCGTAAATATACCCGTGAGTGGTATCTCGACCGCGTGGCAGCCATCCGTCGCATCATCCCCGACTGCGGACTTTCGACCGACATCTTCGTGGGATATCACGATGAAACCGAAGAAGATCACCAGATGAGCCTCGACCTAATGAGAGAAGTGGGATATGACTCAGCCTTCATGTTCAAATACTCGGAGCGTCCAGGCACCTACGCCTCAAAGCACCTACCCGACAACGTACCGGAAGACGTGAAGATACGCCGTCTCAACGAGCTCATCGCTCTGCAGACAGAGATGTCAGCAATAGCCAACAAGCGTGATGAAGGCAAAGAGTTTGATGTTCTCATAGAGAACTTCAGCAAGCGTAGCCGCGAACAGCTGTGCGGTCGCACCGAACAAGGCAAGATGGTAGTCTTCGACAAAGGCACCCACCATATCGGAGAGATCGTTCGTGTGAGAATTACCGGTTCCACCAGCGCCACACTCTTCGGAGAGTGTGAGTGAAAAAGTGAAAAGTGAAAAGTGAAATATTCTCTATTTTGCAAAAAAATCGCCTATATATAAATATGAATGCGCGATACTAATTCCACCCCATATTGAAAATTTAATCTTTATGTTATTTCACTTTTCACTTTTTCACTTTTTCACCCATACACATTTTTATGCAAATGGAATATCTATTTATTATGAATAAATATCCTTTTTATTTTAGCCCGAATTTGTAAACAATTCAGAAAACATTCACTCCGAAGAGGAATTACCTGAAATAATGTTTGCAACCCCATAATATGCTTCGTATCTTTGCAAAGTGAAAGACGGAAAGCCCCCTCTCCAATCCTCCTCGACGAGGGAACAGCACAGATAGGAATCAGCTGCAGATGAGAAAAAATGAAAAAGGGACGGTTCCCCGTTCACATGGTGAGGGGGTTGGGTGCTACAATTAAGGATTTAAAATGAAAAATGAAAAAAGTTAGTGTTATCGTTAGAGTTATTGTTTTTTATTTGTACCTTTGCAAAAATTAATGAAGGAATTCCTACAAGTATTACGTCGGTTTGTACCGCCATACAAGAAGTTTCTTGTATTGTCTGTATTGTTCAATATCCTCTCTGCGATACTGAACATCTTCTCTTTTGCGGCTCTCATACCTCTGCTGAACATCCTGTTCCAGACTGAAGACTCCATGAGGCAAGTGGAATATATACCATGGACGCTTGACAACATCAAGGATGTGGCTAACAACAACATGAACTACTTCGTTCAGAACATGGTAATAGAATGGGGTGCCACAACCACGCTGCTGCTCATAGGACTCTTTCTGGCGTTCATGACATTCCTGAAGACTGGTGCGTATTTCCTGTCATCGGCAACGATCATCCCTATACGTACGGGCGTGGTAAGGGATATTCGCAACCAACTGTATCAGAAAATCACATCGCTCTCACTGGGCTTCTTCTCCGAAGAACGTAAGGGTGACATCATCGCCCGTATGAGCGGTGACGTACAGGAGATAGAAAACAGTATCATGTCGAGCCTCGACATGCTGTTCAAGAACCCTATTCTCATAATAACCTACTTCACCACACTGCTCATCATCAGTTGGCAGCTTACTCTGTTCACCATCTTCTTCGTACCGATATTCGGATGGTTCATGGGTATCATCGGCAGGAAACTGAAAGCAAAGTCCGTGGCTGCACAGGGACTGTGGAGCGACACCATGAGCCAGGTGGAAGAGACTCTGGGCGGACTGCGTATCATCAAGGCTTTCTGTGCTGAGGAGAAGATGAACGAACGCTTTGACAAGGTAAACTCGGAGTTCCGCAACAACATCATGAAGGTGAACATCCGCCAGCAGCTCGCCCACCCCATGAGTGAGTTCCTCGGCACGGTGATGATCGTCATCGTGTTATGGTTTGGCGGTATTCTGGTGCTCAACAACCAGACCATCACTGGTCCTACGTTCATCTACTATCTCGTAATACTCTACTCTATCATCCAACCTCTGAAGGAATTCTCCAAGGCTGGGTATAACATACCGAAGGGACTGGCGTCCATGGAGCGTGTGGACAAGATATTGATGGCAGAGATAGACATCAAAGACCCTGAGAATCCGAAGCCACTACCAACCTTCGAGCATGAGATAGAGTTCAGACACGTATGGTTCGGATATAAGGCAAGGAGCAACTCCAACGGCAACAAGATTGAGAATGCACCGATAGAATGGGTACTCAAGGACATCAATCTGGTGATACCAAAGGGTAAGACCATCGCCCTGGTGGGACAAAGTGGTAGCGGAAAGTCGACTCTCGTAGACCTGATCCCACGATATTACGATGTGCAAAAGGGCGAGGTGCTCATCGACGGTATCAACGTAAAGGACCTCGGGGTACACGACCTGCGCAAACTCATAGGCAATGTCAACCAGGAGGCGATACTCTTCAACGACAACTTCTACAACAACATCACCTTCGGAGTGGAGAATGCCACACAGGAGGACGTGGAGCGTGCCGCAAAGATAGCCAATGCCCACGACTTCATCCAGCATAGCGACCACGGATATGACACAAACATCGGAGACAGAGGTAGCCGACTGAGTGGAGGACAACGCCAGCGTGTGAGCATAGCACGTGCCATCCTGAAGAACCCGCCAATACTCATCCTCGACGAGGCGACATCGGCACTCGACACCGAGAGCGAACGACTGGTACAGGATGCACTGGAGCATCTGATGAAGACGCGCACCACCATTGCCATCGCCCACCGCCTGTCAACTATCAAGAACTCCAACGAGATATGTGTACTACACGAGGGACAGATAGTGGAACGAGGCACACACGACGAGCTAATGGCATCCGATGGATACTATAAGAAACTTCACGACATGCAGGCGTGATACATGGAACGAGGAACATTGAACTATGAACCATGCACTGTGAACTATGAACTATGCACTGTGAACTATGAACTATAAACTCCTATATCCCCTTTTCTATCTTCTGTCCCTACTTCCATTTTGGGCACTCTACCTCTTGTCCGACTTCGCATATCTCATTATCTACAAGATGGTAGGCTATAGGACAAGGGTCGTGCGCAATAATCTGCGTACGTCTTTCCCTGAGAAGAACGATGAGGAACTCAAGACGATAGAGAGGAAGTTCTACCACTGGCTGTGCGACTATTTCCTTGAGGCACTGAAGCTACTGAGCATCAGCAAGAAAGAACTCGACCGCCGCTTTATCATGACCAATCCTGAGGTCATCACCGACTGCTTCAAGGAGGGACAGAACGTAGCAGCTATACTTGGCCACTACTGTAACTGGGAATGGCTGTCAAGAGTGGGCAAGGACTTTTATAAAGACAACGAGAACATTGACGACAAGTGGAAGGTGGGACTGATCTATCATCCACTATACAGTAAGGTGTTCAACCAACTGCTCATCGACATACGCACCTGTGAGTCGAGCGTCACTGTTCCAAAGAACGACATTCTGCGCCAGCTGCTCACATTCAAGCGTGAAGGCATAATGTCAATATTCGGATATATCTCTGACCAGGCACCGAAATGGGAGAACATCCACCTGTGGCTACCATTCCTAAACCACGACACACCTGTCTTTACTGGCGGCGAACGTATCATGCGAAAGATGAACGATGCCATCTTCTACGTGGAGATGGGGCGTCCCAAGCGTGGCTACTACACATGTACCTATCACCTCATCACAAAAGAGCCCAACAGCCTGCCCGAGCATGAGATCACCCGACGCTTCTTCCAGATGCTGGAAAAGACCATACAGCAGAACCCAGAATACTATCTGTGGAGCCATAACCGTTGGAAACGTACTCACGAAGAATATAACCGCAGGTTCGGAATAACTGAATAATGGTGGTAATCGACTCTAAATACAAATCCATATCAGCACAACTCAAAAGCATTCCAGATGTTTTTGGGCAAGGCGAACTGATATTCAACGGAAGAAACCAAATACGAAAATTCTGTATCGACGGACAAGTTGTCGTGGTGAAAAGATATAAGCGCCATGACTACCTGAAAAGTATTATATACACATTCTTCCGTAAGAACAAGGCAAGACGATCGTATGAAAATGCCCAGGAACTGCAGAAAAGAGGATACGACACGCCACAACCCATCGCCTATTGGGAAGACCGAAGTTGCGGACTCATCAGACAGGTGTACTATGCCTGCGAATATACTGACGCACAACCTATCCGTCCGCAACTCATCGACCAAGAGCCGTTCGACGAACCATTAGCCACAGCATACGCCCACTTCGTGGCATCGCTCCATGAACACGGCATCCTGCATCGCGACCTGAACCCGACTAATGTGCTATATTCGAGGAGTGAGGAGTCCTACCACTTCCAGCTCATCGATATCAATCGTATGCGTTTCTTCGAAGGTGAGGTCCCGAAGGCTGAATGTATGGAGAATCTAACCCTCTTCTGGTGGCTCACAGATGTCTATCGCTTCGTACTGCGAGAATATGCCACCATACGTAGGTGGACAGATGAAGACATACAGCAAGCCATATACGTCAAGGAACGTCACGACCGCCGATGGATTCGACGAAAAAACTTCACCGCAATATTCAAACACAAAAAACTGAAAACATCATGAAGTACTACATCGAGATAGGAACTATCAATAAGGCTAAGGAAGATATCGACGAGATATGTCGACGCGAAGGCTTCGTCAACCTCACCCGCAAGAACTTTGGCAGCGGTGGTGTGGGCAGGTTTATGACCAAGATGGTCAGTGTATGCCGCATACTGACAACACTCCACAAGGGCGACATCCTGTTTCTGCAGTATCCCATGAAGAAGTTCTATAAGATGGCTTGCACCTTCGCTCAGTGTAAGGGTGCCAAGGTGGTGACCATAATCCACGACCTCGGGGCTTTCCGCCGCCATAAGCTGACACCCGAGCAGGAGAACCGACGCCTCGCAAAGACCGACTTCCTCATCGTTCACAACCCCACCATGCGCGACTACCTGCTGGAGCACGGCTTCAAGGGCGGCATCCACTGCCTGCAGATATTCGACTATCTGTCTGACAAGACGGCTTCGACATACACTAAGGACACTGACACATGGCAAGTGGTATATGCTGGCAACCTGGGCAAATGGCGCAACGAGTTCCTATATAAACTCGACCAATGCATTGACGGTTGGGAAATGGATCTCTATGGCAAAGGATTCGAGGAGAGCGAAAATCACTGTGACCGTCTCCATTATCATGGGTTCATCGCCTCCGACGATTTTATCTCTAACGTCAAAGCCGACTTCGGACTGGTATGGGATGGCGATTCCATCGACGCATGCACAGGTGCTTGGGGCGAATACCTAAAGATCAACAACCCACATAAGACGTCATTCTATCTGCGTGCAGGCATACCCGTCATCGTATGGAGCCAGGCAGCTATGGCACCCTTTGTCCGTGACAACCATTTAGGACTCGTTGTCGACACCATCGAAGACATTGGCAGACAGCTAAGGACCCTCACAACAGATCAATACCAACAAATAAGAGAGAATGCTGCCGCCATTGCCCTGCGCTTGGCTGACGGACACTACGTCAAAGAGGGTATGCGAGCTGCTGACAAATATTTGCAATAACACCCATAACCATATTACGTCATTGTATACATGAAAAAAATACTCCTGCTAAACCGAGACCCGTGGCTCACCTTCCGTCAACTGAAAAACACAGACGGCATCACTGATGACGGCAAGTTCCAGTTTTTCATCAATGACATGAACTGCCAGCCGGACTTCGCTGTCGTGAAGGGTAAGGGTATCATCGACACAGTAGAACTGCCCGTGCCAAAGAGTCGTACACTCCTGCTCACAGGCGAGCCCTATGATGTACTGGAATATCCTCGTGGCTATTGCAGCCAGTTTGGTACGGTATTGGCATGCAACGATAAGATAAAGGCAGATGAAGGCACTCGCATCATCCACACCCCAGCCATGCTCTCGTGGTTTGTCGGAGCTGTGATGGACGGCTCGGGACAATATCGGTTTACCATGAACAACGAGGACTTACGACAGGCACACCCTAAGAAGAGCAAACTGATATCGGTCATCACCAGCCGTAAGGCATTCACACAAGGACATGTAGACCGTCTCCGCTTCATCGAAAAGCTACAGAACCGATATGGCGACAAGGTAGACATCTATGGTAGTGGTTTCAGTCGTTTCGACGACAAATGGGATGTCTTGGCTCCATACAAGTACCACATCGCAATAGAGAACTCATGCGTTGACTACTACTGGACCGAGAAACTGGCAGACTGCTTCCTTGCAGAGACTTTCCCCCTGTATCATGGATGTACTAATGTTGGCGACTACTTCCCACGCCAAAGCTACGAACCCATCGACATACGCAACTTTGACGAAGCCGCACGCATTATCGACAGCGTTATAGAGCAAGACCGATACACAGAATCATACGATGCCATTAAGGATGCCAAAGAGAACGTACTGGGCAAATATAACATCTTTAACTATGTCGCAGATGTTTGCAGCAGTCTCCATGACGACGGCAGCAAGGGTACGACAACCGTCAGCCCCGCCAGCAAGTTCTTCTCTGCCCATAACCTCTATCTCTATACCATAGGACGCAACTACTACAAACTAAAGAACCGTTTTGGACTATGACCATCGGCATTATCATATCCACATACAACAACCCAGCATGGCTCGAGAAGACGCTATGGAGCTATATGGTCCAGCGTCGTAAGGCCGATGAGATAGTCATCGCCGATGACGGTTCGCGCGAAGACACCCGACAGATGATAGAAAAGTACAAGGAGTTGTTGCCGATAAAGCACGTTTGGCATGAAGACAAGGGTTTTCGTAAGACAAAGATTCTCAACGAGGCACTACGAGTAGCCACCAGCAACTACCTCATCTTCACTGATCAGGACTGTGTGGCACGTCCCGACTTCATCGCCACTCATGAGCGGTACGCAGAAGAAGGGTTCCTTCTCTCTGGAGGCTATTTCAAACTGCCGATGGACATCAGCAAGCGTCTGACACGGGACGACATCCAGAGCGGCAGAGCATTCCGCCTCGAATGGCTGCGCCGACAGGGACTGAGCCTCAACTTCAAGTGTACGAAACTCGTACAGCGACGAAGGTTTGCCTGGCTGATGAACCATATCACCCCCACCCATGCTACATGGAACGGAATGAACAGCTCTGGCTGGCGTAAGGACATCCTTGCCGTCAATGGATTTGACGAACGCATGCAGTATGGAGGTGAGGACCGTGAGATGGGCGAGCGCCTCTTCAACATGGGCATACGCAGCAAACAGATACGCTACTCAGCCATCATCCTACACCTTGACCACGGTCGCCCGTATGTCAACCAGGAAGCGTGGGATCTGAACAATAAAATACGAAAGGAGACAAGACAAAGCCATCGCATACGGACGGAGTATGGGATTGAGGTGTGAGTTTTTAGTTTTTAGTTTTTGGTTTTTAGTTTTTAGTTTTTGGTTTTTAGAACGTTCAATGTTCTACGTATTATACTCCTTGTACGGCATTTCCAAATTCATGTAATGTATATTATGCTGGAACTCTGTTCCCGCTGGTGGCGGAGTCATATAGTCACCATACATGTGTGAGAGCAGATAGTCATACTGCTCAACTCCCATCAGCGTACGGTCCTCAAACGGATACGGCGTCGGGGTGCCATAAACCTCGCGTGGCACCACGCTGCGCAGTCCGTCGTCAAAGCACAACACCTGACGGCTCTCATAGAAGTCATATTTCGTGAGCATCCTGCGTATGCGCTTCTGTATACCTTCTACGGTGAATAGCTTATGACACAACAGCGGTATCCACGAGCTTACTCCATGACCGTGTCGATAGGGATCACGGCATGTGAAATATAGTAGTTTGCAAAGGTATTTATAATGCATAAAGCGCAACCGCCTGCGCCATCTGCTGTCGGGCATACCGTCGACAGGGAACACGTCGACATACACTCCTCCGACATGTCCCAGATGGGCTCGCTCGATGAGTGTCGTTCTTGAGTCTTGTATCTTTCCGAAGGGATGCGGATAGTTGCTGTCGTTCTCTGCACACACCATCTCATAGTGCTCGGGCAGCCACTCGGAGGCATGCTCTATAAGGCGGTCGTAGTCACGATGGGGCATACAGATGTCGGCATCGTCGTCCCACGGAATGAAACCCTTATGGCGCACAGCACCGAGCATAGTACCAGCGATGATATAATAAGTAAGATTATGCTTTTTGCATGTCTCGTCTATCGCCGTCAATATGTCGAGCATCTTCCCGTGTATCTCTTTTATGTCGTAGTCTGCCATCACTATAGTTTATTTACGATATTCTCCTCAGCGTATGCCAGGTCGTCGGCATCATCTATCTCATACCAAGCCACATCTTTTGCGTTGAGTACAAACACAGGACTGACGTTCTGCGACATCCATAGGAGCTGGTACTCATATCCGAGCTTCGGTTTCTCGTCGACTATCTTGGCATACTCGCTGCACATTGTCTTATAGAATGCTGATGACAACTTATGTATTCCTACCAGTTCGCCAGCAGCTTGGACCTCTTCTTTTACCGTAGAACAGCGTGTAAGGGTTCCGTCATCATCATGCTCCACATAGTACTGATCCTGAAACTTGGTCACGGGGGTGATGAGCATGATGTCCTTGTGGGTGTCTTCCAAAAGATGGGTTATAGCATTACGACTGAAGATAATGTCTGACTCCAGCAGCAGGAAGTCGTCATCGCCTATAGCTTCCCTACTATTATATAGCGTATACATGCTATTGGTCTCGGCATATCGTGGGCTGAACACCGTCTCTACCTGCGGGTACTGCTCCGCCAGTCGCTCATACCACTCACGATGGTAGCCCGTACCGATGATGATACGCTTTATTCCACACTCTATGAGAGTCTCTATCGAGCGTATCACCATCGCCTTACCGCCAACTTCGATAAATCCCTTAGGCATGGTCTCGGTCATACTACCAAACCGGCTGCCCAGTCCGGCTGCCATGATGACGGCAGTGGTAGTCCCACCCCCTAACCTTTGGGGAGTAGATGGTTTCGGAGAGGGAGTATTAGTCATTGTACACTACTTTTATGTTATACTTCTCCAATGCCTCTTTCAGCACCACGAAGAAAGCCTCGATATCCTTCACATCAATGGCTCCAAGCGAGCATAGTCGGAAGGTATCGGTAGTGGAGATCTTGCCTGGATAAATCGTAAAGCCATGATCATAGCAATAGTCATGTACCTTGTCAAAATCCCAGTTCTCATCGTCAGGGTATTTCACCGATACTACCAGTCCCGACTGTATCTCCCTACGTATCACGTCCCTGAAACCCAGCTCTGCGAGTCCTTTGTGAATAGCCTCAAACACCCGACGATGGCGTGCAAACTTCTCCGTCTCTCCCTCAGCCCAATACTCTTTCAGAGCCTGTATGGTGGAATAGATTGTCTGAACGGGTGGTGTGAAATGCATCTGTCCTGTCTTCTCGAAATAGTCGTATTGCAGATACAGATTACAATAATACGAACGTTTAGGATAGTCCTTCGACTCACGAATGATGTCCTCCCTACCAATGACAAACGACAGTCCTGTCATCGCCATCAGTCCTTTCTGTGCAGATGCCATGCAGAAGTCTACGTTATCCTTTACAACGTCCAGCGGAATCATGCCCAGCGATGATGTGGTGTCGCATACGAAGATGGCATCATGTTCGTGTGCCATCCTACCAATCTCCCTGATGGGGTTGAGCACACCCGTACCTGTCTCGTGGTGGGTGGTATACACCAGTGCTACGTCAGGGTTCTCGTCCAATGTACGTTCCACATCCTTCAGGTCTGGCACATCATATACTGACGACTTCAGATCGATATGTGGCATACCATAATATTGGCATATCTCGACAGCACGTGTGCTGTACGCTCCGTTGTTGACGACCAGTATCTTCTTTCCTGCTGGTAGCAGCGAGTTCAGGCAGATGTCTATATTTATCGTTCCCGAACCAGTAAAGAGTACTGATGTATATCGTTCGTCGCCATGTACCACTCTGACGAGATCTTCTCTGAGTCCCTTCATCATGTTGGCAAACTCCTTCTCACGCGGGCAGATATCTGGTACCACCTGCGCCATCTTCACTGTATCGGTAGTAGTCGCAGGACCAGGATTCAATAATATATTTCTCTTTATTTCCATTTCAATTTTTTAATTCTTCAAAAACTCCATCAGAGCCTCCTTGTTCTCTATCGGGGTGGTAGTAGGGCGTCCCAAGTCCTTACGGTTACCCTTATGTACACATATCTGCAGGAGCACCGGACCCTCCATGTCCTTAACCTCACTGAGCACACCCAGCAGGTCGTCCATAGTGCTCACGCTGAACGCAGCCTTATATCCCACAGACAGGGCAATCTCTGGTAGGTCGATAGAGAGTCCTACTGTAGGCTGTCCACCCACCGAGTCATGAGCTCCGTTGTTGAATACCACGTGTATGTAGTTTGCGGCGGGTTTTGATCCTACTATTGCCATCGAGCCCATGTGCATGATGCTCGCACCGTCGCCGTCAAAACACCATACTCGTCGGTCGGTCTTCTCCATAGCGATGCCGAGCGCTATCTGACTGGCATGTCCCATCGAGCCCACCGTCAGGAAGTCACGCTCATGTCCTTCACCCTTTGCTGCACGATATTCGAAAAGTTCACGACTGATCATGCCCGTTGTCGACACTATCACGTCCTTCTCGCCCAGTGCGGCAGCCACCGTCTGAATAGCTTCCTCACGAGCCAGTGGCAGAGAGTTGTCATTGGCGTTATCGTTGGTCACCTTCTCAAAAGTATCTTTTTCTATCACCAGTGCATACACCTCCTTGGTTTTTCTCATGTGGTCCACAGCCTTGGCAATCTGCTCGGCTGCCTCGCCCTCATCCTTGCTGAGCACCTCGTAGGGTATCTCCATCGTGTCCAACAGCGACAGTGTCACCCTACCCTGCTTTACGTGTTGCGGTTCGTCGTGTACTCCTGGCCGTCCACGCCAGCCAATCACCAATAGTACAGGTATGTTATACACTTCTTTATCAGTCAGCGAAGCCAGCGGATTGATGATGTTGCCCTCGCCAGAGTTCTGCATATACACCACAGGTATCTCTCCTGTAGCCAGATAGTGACCCGCAGCCAGTCCCATCGCACCGCCCTCATTGGCAGCAATGATGTTATGACGTTCGTCAGCATTTGCCGTGATATATGCACATAAGTTTTTCAGCAGCGAGTCGGGCACACCTGCATAGAAGTCTATGCCATACTGTGCCAGTGTATTGTAAAAAAAGTCAGGTCTTATCATTATTCTATTCTTTAATTTTCCCTCTCTCCCTACTTCGTTCCAGGTATCAGTTCGAGTATCTGCTTTATCGGCATACAGATGGGGTTAGCCTCCAGCGAACGCTCGTTCTCGAGAATAGTCTCGGCACACTTCTGCATGGCAGGATAGGCGGCACGTAGCATGTGGTTGGCATATATCACGATGTTCACGCCCCACTCCTTGAGCTCATCCTCCTTGACGTGGTTGTATGTTGTCGGCACCACCACGATAGGTACGGCAGGATGCTTCTCACGGAATCGAATACAGAAATCCTTTATGTCCTCACCCGACTTCTCCTTACTGTGTATCATGATGCCGTCTGCGCCAGCCTCTACGTATGCAAAGGTACGCTCCAGCGCATCCTCTACAGGT
Organism: uncultured Prevotellaceae bacterium; assembly: GCA_900313235.1. Classification (GTDB taxonomy): domain Bacteria; phylum Bacteroidota; class Bacteroidia; order Bacteroidales; family Bacteroidaceae; genus Prevotella. Next base: position 66,893 of record OMQN01000001.1, read on the forward strand.
TTGCCAGCTATCAGACTCTCACAACGGGCAATGATCATAAAGTCTTTGGTCACCTGTGCCTCCTTACCCACACGTATCTTATGGCAGAAGCCCTCTATGGTGTCCTGTGTCTGTATGGCGTCGGTCCCGAAGAGCGAGTTCTTCTTCAGTCCCACCTTGTCTTCGATGATTATTGCCGAGATGCCGTTACGCTCCAGTGTGCGTACGGTGAACTGGAAGTGTTCTGGTTTGCCACCCGTGTCACCGTCATATATGATAGGCTTCGTGGTACATTCCAGAATGTTTGTCAAGTCCTGCATACGAGTGGTGAGGTCCACCGCCTCGATGTCCGGTTTTCCCTTAGAGGTAGAGTCGGTCAGTGAGCTCGACCACATGCCGTCGAATGAGTTGGTCTTCAGTCCCTTCTCCACCACCGTGTTCTCCACTATCAGTCCGCTCAGTCCGTCATGCACTTCCATAATCCTTACGATGGGTTTGGCTGCGATGAGTCGTCTGAGGGTTTTCAGTCTCACGTCGGGAGTAGTGCCTATAGCCTTTATCTCTTTGTCGAGCGACGACGAGTTGATACCTTTGGTATATGGTATCTCTATCACCTCGCCTCCCAGTTCTCTCATCACCTCTATCACCTCAGCTCTGAGCTCCTGTTCGCTACCCTCTTTCCAGTCGTCACCGTGGATGATATAGTCGGGTTTGTATTTTCGCAGGTTAGGCACATAGCTCCACTCGTCTTGTGCCACCACCTGTGCCACACCCTGAATATGTTCCACCACATTCTTCCTCTGTTCGTATGTCATATATGGCAGACGACGATGCGACGCTATAGCCTTGTCAGTAAACAGTCCTATCATCACGTCGCCATACTTAGCGCCCTCCGTGATGATGTTGATAAGTCCTGGGTGCATGATGTCACCTATCATACCCAGATAAACAGTCTTTTTCATATACAATTTATTTTGTGGTGACAAAGGTAATGAAAACCGAGCGCAGAACAAAATAAACGTGTTTATTTTTTATGCCGAGGTGCATCTTACCTTATTTAAAGGTACGATTAAGTGAGGACAATGCAAAAGGAAAATTTATTTTTCTTTTCATTGTCGAGCGAAAGTACCTTCGACGAAGTCAAAGGTAATGAAAACCGAGCGCAGAACAAAATAAACGTGTTTATTTTTTATGCCGAGGTGCATCTTACCTTATCTAGAGGTACGATAAAACGAGTGAAAAACAATTTTTTTTGCAAATTATTTGGAGGTAATAAAATTATTACTTATTTTTGTGCCAAAAGAAGAGACATCATGCCGACAATATTTATATTATTTGGATACAGGTTCATGTTTTATGCTAATGACCATACTCCTATCCACGTACATGTAGTGAAGGCTGGCAACAAAGCAAAATATAATATTTTCCCCATAGAACTTGTTGAAAATAATGGTTTCAAAACACAAGAATTAAAACTTATAGAATCTATTATCGAGGAAAACGTAGAGACGATAGCCCGGCACTGGAACTTATTTTTCAATAACAACAAATAAAAATTGGGAGGAGATACTATGAAGGTTGAAAAAATTTGGCTTACAGACACAGCGGTATGGATACGTACGGACGATGGCAGAGAAGCGTGCGAACTGTTTAAAGACTACCCAAGACTTAGGTATGCTACAACAGAAATGAGGAACAGATATGAAGCTGATGACTTCGGACTGCACTGGCCTGACATTGATGAAGACCTAAGTTTTGAAGGATTCTTCAATAAGAAACAAGTAACAGAACTCTATCAGTTGTTTATGGAACATCCTGAACTCAACGTTTCTGCCATAGCACGTCGCATCGGAATAAAACAGAGTTTGATGGCTCAATATATCAGTGGACATAAGACCCCCAGTAAAGAGAGACTCTCCATTATATATGACACCCTTCGCGCTGTAGGAAAAGAACTTATGGCTGTTTAGGTGGCAAGAAATCTGAGAGACCACTCTTTACCCTAATTATACCCTGCGAATTGTTTGAAGATCGAAGGCTCTGGTTATGTCTGCGCATCTCCGAATCAGACTTGCTTGGCACTTCCCTATGATAAAGGTGATATTCCACACAACTAAACTTTACAAAACGCTTACGCACACCAAGTCTGCAAATGCGAGCTGTGAGATCTATATCCTCACTTCCATATCCCACCATTCCATTATCATAACCGTTGACTGCATAAAGGTCTGCTCGCCAAAAAGAAAGGTTACATCCCCTATCCATTCCGTTTTGTTTGTATTTATACAACAGAGGGGTCAACCATGGTAAACGCAAAGTATTCAGCCTACGCGTTACTCCTTTCGTCCACCAATATATTCTTCTGAAATCTCCTTGACAAAGCGTATCTGTAAAAGTACGAGTCAATTTTCCTCGACTTCCGCTGAGATAGAATCCATGACACGCATGCCTTAGGTGGTCTTCTATAAAATGTCGTTCCATTATTATATCACCATCAATCTGTATGATATAATCTGACGTACATACTGCAAAAGCACGATTCATAATCATGGCTCTACGGTATCCTTTATCTTCGTGCCATACATGCTTTATTGGACATGGAAGAACATGTCTCATTTCTTCTATCACATCACGTGTGGTTTCTCGTGAACCGTCATCGGCTATTACTATCTCGGTGGGAATAATCGTCTGCTTGGATGCACTGATTAAAACCAATCGGAGCGCATTCTCCCAATTATATGTACATAAAACAAGACTTGTAGTTACATTTTTCATATATACACTTATTTTAGAAAAATAGAACTATTTTTAGAGCTCAAGTTTAAAAAGGATTTTATGTTTCTTGCCATATCGTTGCCAGAACTTCCGGCGTTCGTTCACTGCAAAAGCAAGCGATTCTTCAACATTGAATCCCCGACAACGAGCATACTCCTCGATCATCATTATGAAGAATCTTTTTGGGCCCCATAGTCGTCTGAAGTTCAGCAGTCCACGCTCTTGACTTACTGGACCGAAACGAAATCTATTGATGTCGACAAGTGAAAAAAGAAATTTACCATCAGAGGTTTTTCTATATAGTATATTGCCTGGTGAATAGTCAGCATGTAGCAAGTCCTTTTCATGAAGGTTTGCCGTGAATTGTGCGAAGCAGACTGCAAGATCTTCGTATGTTCCTTCTGGTGCATTGCCCACATCAAACATCCTATGTTCGTATGGACAATAAAGGCTAATAAAATAGCTATATCCAAGTATTCCACAATGGCGTTCTTCAATATAAGCTATTGGCTCTGGTGTTTCTATGCCTTTGTCTATCAAGCGCTGCGGGTAGATAAAAGCACGTTTTCCCTTAGGCTTCCTGATTCCTGATGAATATACATACCGATTTATACCTTTGGGTATTCGATAGCGTTTCACATTTAGCATAGTGCCGTCAGGAGCCTTGATGTTCTTAACTATATTACGGTCTTCATATATCGTCGTTCCTATGTCTTCAAAGACAAGTGGAATCTGATTAACGAAACCCTCTAAATGCTCAAACTCTGGATTGATAAATATCCCTCTCTTCATTGCTTTTATTATTTAGGTGAATTAGCACATGAAGATGCATAAGGCAAAAGCACAAAAGAGTGGCATGACACCATCCTTATGCGCTTTACCTAAGGGGCGAGCTTGAGAATCGGAACCCCTGCATAACATATAAGAATGCGCCACGCCAAAACGTGTGCACAGCTATCGTCATGCAGAGGACCATGCAAAGGCTCTCCCCTTATTGCAATTATGTCGTACTTATTCCAAAAAAGGTTCTCAAGCTACTTCGGTAAAGCGCGAAATAAAAGCTGTTGCATCTAAGTTGTTCGGGAATTTCTCCTCCCAAACTATGCAAAGATATGATGTTTTTTTTGATTACGCAAGAAACAAAGATATTTTTTTTGGTAGTTGTGTTTTTATTGTTATCTTTGCCATATAATTTTTATTCATTGATAGCGAAGTTGACGAACTCTATACAATTTCTTATAGTTTTCTCCTTCCTCTCCATAACAGCAGGAGCACAGGAGTTTACTGCGGAAAAGAAGGAGAGGGTGGTGGCTGTCGAGCAGTTTATCAATCCCGCGCCAGCGGTACCATCATGCCACGCATCCACGATTGTCGAACTACAGAATGGCGATCTCCTTGCGGCATGGTTTGCTGGTGAGTATGAGGGCCATCCTGACGTAAAGATATGGATGTCACGCCGAGCCAAGGGAACCACCTCGTGGAGTCAACCCGTAGTAGTGGCGGATGGTTTTATAGGCAATGAACATCGGGCATGCTACAACCCAGTACTCTTCCAGATGCCAGATGGTGAAGTGCTGCTGTTCTATAAGATAGGTCGCTTCGTACAGGACTGGTCGGGATGGCTGGTGCGCTCACGCGATGGCGGACTGTCGTGGTCGACGAAAGAGCCACTGCCGCAGGGCTTTCTCGGACCAGTGAAGAACAAGCCCTTCCTCGCTGACGGCTATCTGCTATGTCCGTCGAGCACCGAGAAGGGAGGTTGGAAGATTCACTTCGAACGCTACGACCTTGATGCCTATGGTCACTTCCCCGACTCCACACAGATAGCCTCTCATGCCACGATGGTTGGTCCGATAGCTGCGGAGATGGCACACAAGACCTTCGAACCAGACTCTCTCTCACCGATAGGATGCATCCAGCCATCCATTCTCCGTCTTGCCGACGGCAGACTACAGGTGCTTTGTCGTACGCAGAACGGCAGACTCGCCACCAGCTATAGCAGTGACAACGGACGGTCATGGAGCACTGTCACCCTGACCTCTTTGCCGAACAACAATTCCGGTACTGACGCCATCACTCTCCTCGACGGGCGCCATCTGCTGGTATACAACCCCACAGCCACACCCCTTGGCGAGCATAACGCCCCTCGCACACCTCTCTGTGTAGCCATCAGCGATGATGCCATCCATTGGCACCATCTACTCACTCTCGAGGACAGTCCCATCAGCGAATACTCCTACCCCGCCGTAATACAGGGTCGTGACGGCACCATCCACATCACTTATACATGGCGACGCGAACTGATAAGGTATGCGTCTATTCGTATTCCATAGCTTCTCTTTGTCCTCTCAGCACCGCCAATGCATTCAGTGCGAGAGCCTCCATCTCGTCCTCGCCAGGGTAGCAATGTATTGGAGCCATGAAGTCGATACGTCGGCGCAGTTCCTTGACAACATATTGCGATCGTGCCAGTCCTCCCGTTATCAGTATGGCATCAATCTTTCCGCACAGCACTGCGCCCTCCGCGGCGATAGCCTTTGCCGTGTGATATATCATCGCGTCCACTATCAGTTTTGCGTGTTCGTCGCCCTGTTGTATCCGTATCTCTATCTCCTTCATGTCGTTAGTACCCAGATGGGCTATCAGTCCCGCCTCGCCAGCGACACGTCTCAGCAGCTGGGCCTCTGTATATCGTCCGCTGAAACAAAGTCGGATGAGGTCAGAAGCCGGCAGTGAGCCTGCCCTCTCTGGCGAGAAAGGTCCCTCACCTCCCAGCGCATTGTTGGCATCTACTGCCTTTCCGTGCTCATGTGCAGCAACAGATATGCCGCCACCCAGATGGCATACTATCAGGTTCAGATCCTCATATTCCCTACCTATCTCATTGGCATATCGTCGGGCTATGGCTCGTTGGTTCAGAGCGTGCCATATACATATACGTTGTATCAGAGGCGTACCGCAGATACGGGCATAGTCGTTGAGCTCGTCCACCACCCCTGGGTCAGCAATAAACGACCTGCAATGGGGTATTTCCCGTGCTATCTCGTACGCTATGAGACATCCCAGGTCACAGGCGTGCTTGTGTATGGCGTTCTTGGTGTCCACCAACATTTTTTCGTTTATCTCATACACTCCTCCTGCAAGAGGCTTCGCCAGTCCGCCCCGTCCTATCACCGCATCAAACTCAAAAGGAACATTCATTCGTTTGAGTTCGTTGACGACAAGTTGTTTGCGAAAGTCATGCTGATCCGTAATATCATCAAACTGCTTCAGTTCATCCACCGAGTGTTCGATATTTCTCAACAACATTGGCTTTGCATCTTCATACACAGCTATCTTTGTTGACGTAGAGCCTGGATTGATTACAAGAATGAACATGTTTTTAGGTTTTAGTTTTTAGTTTTTAATTCAAGTTTCGCATTCGCTCAACTTTTTGGAGTTAAGGGAGTTAAAGAAGTTAAAGAAGTTAAAGCCGATAGTCTTTTTCCTTGAATATTCCCTATAGGAGTAGAGATTTAAGAAGTAAAACATTTGTCCTTAACTACTTGCGAAAGTTGAGTTTTTCAATTTTTCAATTTTCCTCATATTGCAGCAAGAGCGAGCGAGTAGAATTTACACAGCTTGCTGTCGCTCCTTGACGGCAGTACCACTGGAGCCATAGTGCCCTGAAGCACTCCTGCCGTCTCCACGCCGAGGAAGAGCGTTATCGACTTATAGAACACGTTGGCAGCCTCGATGTCCGGGAATATCAGTGCGTCGGCATCACCGTTGACAGGCGACTCTATGCCCTTGATGCGCATACTCTCTGGGCTCACCGACGTCTTTAGGTCCAACGGACCGTCAATCACACATTCGCCAAACTCGCCCCTCTCAGCCATGCTGACGATCTCCTTATATCCCAGTGTAAAAGGAAAATATTTCTCGTTCACCTTCTCCGTACAGTGTATCAACGAAATCTTCGGTTTTTCTATGCCAAGAGCATGACATACATACACCATATATCGTATCTGCTGTATGCGCTGTTCCTGCGAGGGATAAGGTATGACGGCAGAGTCAGAGAAGAACAGCAGTTTGTCATATTCTGGCAGTTTTGCGGCAGTGATATGCGTCAGTACATTACCCTTCGGTAGTATGCCTGTCTTCTTGTCCAGCACCACATGCAGCAGATTGTCAGTATTTATCAGTCCCTTCATGAGTATGTCTGCCTGTCTCTCTCTCACCATCCTCACACTGATCCTCGCAGCCTCATCACGGTCGTCACTGTCCACGAAAGCGATGTGCTCAGCATATCTCATCAGTCGTGTGTTAGCCTCCACTTCCTTTCGGCATCCGACAAAGACAGCATCGATAAATCCCACCTCCAGCGCTCTTATCACCGATTCCTGCGAATACTGGTCCTCAGCCCACACTATCGCCACACGCTTACGTCCACCACGCTGAGCGAGGTGCACCACCATATCTTCAAAACTCCTTATCGTCTCCATTTCCTACCACGAATGTTTTTATCTTACGCAGACCATCTGTAAACCGTAAACTAAAAACTCCTTAAGAATTTACCTTCTTCTTCAGTCTCCTCCACATCGACCGTCGGTAGTCTCTCTGCACCTCCGGTAGCACCTCCTTGTAGCTACGTTCGGTATCAAACACCACCTCTCCGTGCATGCTCGGAGCCTGTATAGGCGTCATATAGTCATCGCCGAAGCTCACCCTTAGGAACGCATCCCATCCCTTCGGTGCCGGCACCATCAGGTTCTCAAACGGCAGCATCACCGTCTCCTCGAAGATGCTCTTGTCCCACAGTTTATCCTCGCCCAGCGACGTCAGTTCGCCCACCTTCGTGTGCGGCATCCTTGCCAGAGCCCTCATCTCCTCCTCTGCCTTCTCATATATTGTCGTCCAGCCCATCTTCTTCACCATCCATCGTGCCTTCAACTTACGGAACACGAGCGTCAGTCTGCCCGACGTTATACAGTGAGTATTCTTTGCCTTCAGTAGTTTCAGTATCTTCAGGCACCGTTTCCTGTGTTCATGCACCACCTGTCTGTCGTCTGGTGCCGCATCCAGAGGGAAGATGTCGATGAAGATACCCTGGTTGAACGGTTGGTAGCAGTCCGACGGACGTATCGCCGCCGTGTCGCTTCTCCTGAACTGCGCATGTCCTCGGTGGTAGTCCGTGTCACTGTATGCCGTCTGTAGGAAGTAAGGCTCCTCCAGCCCCTCATTACCTATCCTGCACATGCGGTCATAGTCCTCACGCGGCATCGCCAAGTCCACATCGTCATCCCACGGGATAAAGCCCTTGTGACGCACCGCACCCAACAGAGTGCCACCCTCGACCCAGCACCTCAGTCCATGCCTCTCACAATACTGCAAGAACACCCGCAGCAAGTCCAGCTCCACAGCCCATATATCTTTCAATTCAGCCATAATCTCTGAAAGAACTAAAAAACCCATAAATCCATCACCCTCTCCACTATCGGAGCCATGTCATAGTATTTATATTCCGCCAGTCTGCCCCCGAAGATCACATTCTTTTCCTGCGCAGCCAGAGCTCTATACTGCTCCGCCAGGCTGTTGTTCCGTTCGTCGTTCACCGGATAGTACGGTTCCATGCCAGGTTTCCACTCCGTAGAGAACTCCCTCGACACCACCGTCTTCGGGTTGTCATACACCTCCTGTCCGAACATCTCGAAATGTTTATGCTCTATCACCCTTGTGTATGGCACCTCCTTGTCCGTATAGTTCACCACGGCGTTGCCCTGATAGTTAGCCATGTCCAGCGTTTCCTGTTTGAAGCTCACCGTCCTATACTCCAGCATACCATATCGATAGCCAAAGTACTCATCTATCTTACCAGTGAACACCACCTTCTCGGCCTTCGCCTCCCACAGTTCCCTGTCGTCAAAGAAGTCGATGCCCGTGCGCACATCAGCACCCTCCAGCATACGGTCTATCAGTTTGTTATATCCCCCTATCGGAATACCCTGATACTTGTCATTGAAGTAGTTGTTGTCATACACCAGTCTCACTGGCAGTCGTCTGATGATAAACGCGGGCAAGTCCTTACAGCTCCTCCCCCACTGTTTCTCCGTATACCCTTTTATCAGTCGTTCATATATATCCCTGCCTATGAGCGTCAGAGCCTGTTCCTCCAGGTTACGCGGCTCGCTGACCCCCTCTCTGCGCATCGCTTCCATCGCCTCCCTGCGTTGCTCCTCTATCTTAGCCTGTGCCTCCTCCGGCGTCCTCACGCCCCACATCTGGTAGAACGTGTTCATATTGAACGGCAGGTTGTACATCCGTCCCTTATAGTTAGCCACTGGTGAGTTTGTATATCTGTTAAACTCCACTATCGAGTTCACAAAGTCCCACACCTTCTTGTTCGACGTATGGAAGATATGCGCCCCATACTTATGTACGTTTATCCCCTCCACGTTCTCACAGTACAGGTTACCACCCACGTGTTCACGTTTGTCTATCACCAGGCATCGCTTACCCTGCTTCGTAGCAAGATAGGCAAAGGTGCTGCCATACAGTCCCGCACCCACTATCAGATAATCATATTTCTTCATACAAAAGCCAAAATTACTATTTTCTGCCGATACCACAAAAGAAAAACCCATTTTTCTTTTCTTTTACGACTGGTAGCATCTTCTTAATACTCGCTACATTCATATAAGCTACGTTAGACCTCGAACGCTGTAAAGTCTACAAATAGACCCGATGAAATCGGAGAAAAACAGAGGTGTGTAATTTTTGTGTATTTTTTTAGTCTCTTTTTCTTGGCAAAACGTCCAGAACATACTACCTTTGCGAAATTTATTTCTAGTTATTAACTAATAATTAACCATTATGAAAAGAATTTTTCTCATTACACTATTTATTACTTGCATCATCACACTACATGCCCAGAATGAGCCTAACATGAAATTTGGAAAGCCTGCTGACTGGGAGATGAATATGACGAGCTATGCCGATGACCCAGACGCAACGGCTGTCGTTCTGTGCAGAACAGAAGACGTAAGATACGTATTTGTCAATCAGGACGTTCAGGTGTTCTATGACATCAAACTACGTATCAAGGTCCTAAAGGACGAGGGAAAGGAATACGCTACCATGGAAATCCCATACTTTCACCGAGACGACAATATGTCGTATAAGGAAGACATCACAGGACTAAAAGCAACAGCCTATAACATGACCAACGGCAAGGTGGAAAAAACCAAGATGCCTGGATCAATGGTCTTTGACGAAAGGGTGGACAAAGACTATATGGTAAAGAAAATCACTGTTCCGCAGGTAAAGGCTGGCACCGTATTCGAGGTTCAATATACCAAAGAGAGTGGCTTATATTACCGTATTGATACGTGGTATGCCCAGTGCGACATCCCAGTGTTATACACCAGCTACGAGATGAATATTCCAAAGTATTTCCGTTTTGATATTGACCAGACAGGACAACAAAAGATGCAGAACAACTACGAGCGTGTGAATATGACCATTCATATGGGCAACAGTGTAGAACAAACCGAAGGCGACAAATACACATTCATCGGCCAACATCTGCCAGCACTGAAGTCAGACGACTATATATGGTCTAAGTACGATTATTGTAATAAGGTATTTGCCGAGCTGCGTGGCTATGAGTTCCCTGGAGCCATGTACAAATACTTCACGTCAAGCTGGGAGGAGATAGACAAGCTGCTGCTCAAAGATGAGGACTTTGGTGGCAGACTTCGTCGGGCTAATCCGCTAAAAGAAGAACTCATAGCAAGCGGAGCCATTGACGCTACAGACGTAAACGACAAGGTTGCAAAGGCCTTCACAGCACTGAGACAACGTCTGCGCTGGGATGGCAAATACAAGTTGTATGGTCGCAGCTCGCACAACATTCTAAAGGATGGTACAGGATCAAATGCCGACCTTAACTTCGTTCTGATAAACATGCTGGAGGACGCAGGAGTGCAGGCATTCCCCGTAGTGATGAGCAGTCGTGACAACGGCAGACTGCCATACACCCACCCGTCAATAAAAGCCCTCAACACCTTTGTGGTAGGTTTTATGGCTAACGACACTACCATATCATATATTGACGCATCATCAGAAGACGGGTTTATCAATGTGCTGCCCGCCAATCTGCTGGTCGACAGAGCACGTGCCATACAAAGGAAGAAAGACGGCTTCTGGGTCAACCTTCAGAATCTGCCAATCTCCCGTAAAGCCATCTCCATCGAAGCATCCCTGAACACCGATGGCACAGTAGACGGTACCATCACCACCCGTTTTGCAGGCAATGCCGCATCCAGCCAGCGTAAGTCATTCAGAGAAGCCAAGGATAGCACCGCCTTTGTCAACAAAGTAGCTGACAAATACGCCATCAACATATCATCATATCACATGGACGGACGCACCGACTTCTCCAATCAGATCAGGGAGACAATAGACTTCACCATGTCATGCGATGCCACATCAGACATGATATACGTCAATCCCTCAATACTGTCACTGATGAAAAAACCACTTTTCACCGACGAGACACGACTCTTTCCCGTAGAGTTCCCATATCAGGAGATGACCATTCTGTCCTCCCAACTCACCATCCCCGAAGGATACACCGTAGAGGAATTACCCGAGAACGTAAGGATGAAAAACGAGGACGGCACTATCGGCCTTATTCTCTCCTACCAGATAAAAGACAACACCATTACGAGCCAACTGCGTTTTACACTGAAAAGAATACTTTTTGGAGTCCACGAGTACGAAGAACTCAAACAGTTCTTCGACGCTATGGTACAAAAATGTAACAGTATGGCAGTGCTCAAAAAAGTGAAATAGTATGAAGCATATACACATCATCTTGTTTGTCCTGACGCTATCCGTCCTCCCCCTCTCGGCACAAGAGCCGATAGCAGTACTCACGACCTCGTCGACATGCGTCACATGCACCAATGCCACTACTATGACATGCACCGAACAAAGAGTGTGGCGCATCAATGACGAACGAGGCAAGAAATATGCCAATACCGTGATACAGCTCGATGACAACACCCAGCTGACATCCTTCTCCATGACGATATACGATGGCAATGGCAACAAACTGCGAAAGATAAAAAAAGACGACCTGCAGAAAACGGAGTATTCAAGTCATCTGGCATCAGACGCCTACTATCTATACACCGACTTCACCCCTCCCGTCTATCCCGTCATCGTCAGCATGGAGACAGAAGAACGTTTTACAGGAGGTTTCACTTCCTTCCCCACCTTCTTCCCCCAACAGAGCAGAGAGGTCGAAGTCAAAGATTCATACTACAGACTTACCATACCCGCATCGATGACATGCCGTATTGCCCAGAAAAACACCAGTCTCGACGTGAGCCAGCACACCAATGAGAAGGGACAGAAAGTATACGAGGTGAGCGCCACCAACATACCAGCCCAACGCCAAGAATCCTATACGGAAAAATGGAGCGAGCAGGCACCCAGAATATACTTTGCACCAGAACATTTCGAATACCTTGGCACATCAGGTACCCTCACCACATGGCAAGACTACGGCAAATGGCAATGGAGCATGATAGCCAATCAACGATCACTACCTGAAGCAGCCAAGCAGAGAGTCCATCAGCTGACAGATACCTGTACCACCATTCGTTCCAAGGTGTCTGCGCTCTACCATCTGCTTGGCGAGACCACCCGTTATGTCAGCATCCAGCTGGGCATCGGCGGCCTACGTCCTTTCCCTGCAGAATTTGTATGGAAGACTGGTTTCGGCGACTGCAAAGCCCTCACCAACTATATGTGTGCCCTACTCGAAGAAGCAGGTGTACAAGCTCAATACACCATTATCAGCACCGAAAACCAGCATGTCCTCCCCCACTTTCCCGCAGGCAACTACTTCAACCATGTCATCTGTGCTGTCCCTCAGCAATCTGACACGCTGTGGATCGAATGTACCAACCCCACACTCCCATTAGGCTATGTCCATGAAGACATCGCCAACCACCATGCCGTAATGATCAGTCCCGAAGGAGGCACCTTGGTCACCCTCCCAAATTATTCTGACAGTCAGAACCGTCAAGTGAGCAAAGCCGACATCACGCTCTCTGCCGACGGATCAGCCTCCATCAGCATGCGCCAGCGGTCATATCTGAAACAATATGAAGACATGCTCCCCGTGGTACACTCCAACCAGCAAGAACAACGCAACGCCCTTGCCCATACTCTTAAGATTCCAGGAATACACATCCAAGAGATGACCATCCATGACATAAAAGACGACTACGCCATCCCCTTCACCGACACAGAAGCCACGATGACCGCCGACAGCTATGCTACAGGTTCCCTCCAACGCCTCTTCGTACCAATATGTCCCTTCCATCAGGGCTACACTTCCCTGAATTCTAAAGAGCCACGTACCAACGACATTACTGTAGACTATGGCTATCACGACACCGACACCATCACCATCACCATTCCCGAAGGCTACACCATTGAGGCAATGCCATCGAATACAGACATACAGAGCGACTTCGGCACATTCACCTCAACCATCACCCTGCATGACAACGTCATCACCGTCATCAACCAACTACTCATGCGTAACGGAACCTATGGCAAAGAGAAATATGACGAGCTATGCACATTCCGCAATGCAGCGATACGCCAATATCGTCAAAAGGTCATTTTACGCAAGTCACAGCCCTGACCCTCAGAACCTCCACTTCACCTGCACCTCTGCCTCTGTCATGCTCGAGTGGTCTATCCTCTGTAGTCCCTCTGAGATATGATCACGGTCAAAATACTTCGTGGTGCCGAGCTTGAGGATGGTGAGGAGGTGGGAGGAGAGAGAGGCACGTAGCATAAACGCATAACGTATTCCCTTGCCATAAAAAGAGGGGAAACTAAAGGTGTTAAGTAGATTCTTCTCATAGGTATAGATGCGCGAGTTGTAACCATCGGTATGAAAATAACCAATGTTTGCATGACACTGTAACAGAGTGCGGAAGCTATACCCTACAGACTGACTCACCATCCACCCCATCTCGCTCGTCTTATATCTGTCATGGACGACATCAGCCTGAGTCCCTAACAACCATCGGGCACCCTTCCATGCTACTGCCAGCCTGCCTCGTTGGGTAATATCGGCTATGAGGGCTGACTTATCGTCATTGTTTTTCTCTTTCGATTTAATACGATAACGCCCCATGATGGTAAGCGATCCTCTTGAGTAAGTTGCCGAAAGCTGATTGTCCCATACTGTCGACGACGCTCCTACGCCATAACGTTCGAATGGAAAGTGCACAATGTCTGTATACCCTGACAAGAGAAGATGCTTGCCTACCTGCCATTGTGCTCCGAGATAGAGCCCATTCTCATTCTGAACATCACCACCCTCACTGAAAGTTCTGCCATAAATAGTAGTGTACTTTTCCGAGAAATAGCGCTGCACCGCAACAAGCGAAAACTCCGATGACAATTGCCAGTTAATGTTATTTATGGTAGCCATAGCATGATTATCGCTCAATGCCGTCTCGCCAAAGATGGAAAAGCGGGGACGCATGAACCCATAGTCTGCGCTTACGTTCCAGAAGCTGTCACCGACAGGTCGGTGTAGTCGGTAGCGCTGGGATTGGGATACATTATTTGGATCGGCTATTGGCTTCAGTTGGCGGTTGAAATGAGTATACACACCGCTCACTCCAACGTGCCACTCCTTGTGACGAAAGCTGATATTTGCTCCTGTTGCCAGCTGTCGGGTGTTGTTCTTCTTTGCCATTTCGAGCGGAGTACGATGGTAGCCGTCTGTAAGGATAGTCTGTACTGAACGGTTATCCTTACTTAGAGTAGCATCAATGGAGCGGTAAGAGAAAAATCCAGTGAGGTCGAGTCCGCGTACCAGTTCCACCGTTGCGGCAGCTCCTTGCAGATAGCGGGCACTCGATCGCGAGCTGTACCCACGCAACATATTTGCGCTTCTACCAAGGGATGATAGCGTCATGTTCTTACCAAACCCCAAATCGGTGTTCATCACCAGTCCCATACCCATCTTCATACGGTAGCGACCTGCCACGAAGGATTTCAGCCTTCCAAGTTTCTTTACCTGGACATAGAATGAATAGTGGTCGTAACCCGCTCCATTGCCGTCGGTGAAGAATGGTTCACCGGCATCCTGCGCACCTATAAAACCCACCTTTAAGTATTCGCCATAGTTGAAAGTGTACTTCAATGAGTGGCGGTAGGGATAGCCCAGGTATCCGTTCTTGTCGCCACGACGCTCATAGAATGGTATTTTTCCTGTTGCCAAGAACTCATGCTTACCATATTTGGCGATGGTCGACAGCTTGGGAAAACCCTTCTTCTCATCCTCTTTCACGTAGACAAAGAATGTGAGCAGCTGGCGGTGTACGTAGTCAAGCGATTCTATCAGAGACAACTCGTTCAGGGTGCGCATGCCGTCATATTTGTATACATAGTCTATTATCTCCTCTATCTGTTGTTCTGACAGGAATGTTATCTGTTCAAGGTCTTCTCTCGTAGCACTATTCAGGTCTATTGGATTTGCTTCCAGATCGGTCAACACCTCCATCAGCTGCTCTGCGTCTGCTGACTCTATTTGCTCTATATCAAATATCTCATGTAGTAGCGGCTCCCACTCTGCCTGCTGGGCATGGACAGGGATGGAGGCAAGTAGGAAGAACAGGCTCAGCCATACGTGTTTCATATCCTAATGATGTTTAACTTTTACAAAAGTAATATATTATTATGGAACGCACTGCGAGGGATGTGGTTTTTTTTCATACTTTTGCTGACGATATGCATATACGACCGTTTTTTACGACTACCCTGATCTGCCTGTGCTGCACCGCCATGGCGCAAAACAAGCAGGGGACACTGCCCGAAGACAGGGAGGTGGACATGGATAACCCGACGTTTGTACCGATGGTGAAGATTGGTAAGGCGGCATGGGAGGGGGACTCGATAATGTATGTGCAGACAAACAACGTGTATGTGTTCCCACAGAAGACTTTCAAGAACGCTAAGGAGAGACAGCAGTACTCACGACTGGTGTATAACGTGAAGAAGGTGTTGCCGATAGCTAAGGAGGCGAGGGTGATGCTGCTGGAGACATACGAGTACCTGCAGACGCTGCCGAACAAGAAGGCGAAGGACGAACACATGAAACTGGTGGAGAAGGACATCAAGGAGCGGTATACGCCAAGGATGAAGAAGCTGTCGCTGACACAAGGCAAGCTGCTGATAAAACTGATATACCGTGAGTGTAACTCGTCGGCATATAGCACGATAAAGGCATTCCTCGGACCAGTACGCGCGGGCTTCTATCAGGCATTCGCCTGGACATTCGGAGCCAGCCTGGCAAAGGGGTACGACCCGAACGGCATCGACGCAGAAACGGAAAAGGTGGTACTACAGGTGGAAGCAGGACAGCTGTAATCCGTAATTGTCAATTATCAATTACCAACGCCTTCAGTACGATGTCGTCGTTCTCATTCCAACAACGGAAGAACTCGTTGGTGCCCCAGAGGTCACGAGCTACTTGTGCCTTCAGACTCTTTCGCAGATATGGTAGGGTGCGACTGAGCTCATCGTCATCCTTGGGTTGGATTTTTTGTTTTGTACCTTCGGTACGGATGGATTCGACGAGAGTCTCTGGGACCTGGTATTTTTGCTCGAATTCATCGAAGGTTTTATATTGCTTCTTTAGTTGCTTGCGGTTGTTGTCCACGTAGCGCAGGAGCTGATTGATGATGATGCTCTTGGCGTTGAGCTGACGATGGTAGCGAGTGTAACGCATGGTGTCGAGAGGTACGAACTCGTCGGGCATGATGCCGCCACCACCGTAGACGGGACGGTGGCGCTTGAGGGTGTAGACGAGGAGGGAGTCGGCAAAGTGGATGCTGTCACGACAGGTGAGCTCGCCATGACGCAGGCGCCGCTCTATGTCTTGCTGATAGTCTTTGAGGTCGCCCTTGGTATATGGCTTCTGTATGCAACGACCTGAGGGAGTGTAGTAGTGAGCCACGGTGAGGCGCATCTCGGAACCGTCGGGCAGCTCGATGGGGCGCTGGACAAGTCCCTTGCCAAAGGAGCGACGACCCACGATGGTGCCGCGGTCATGGTCTTGTATGGCTCCGGCGACAATCTCGGAGGCTGACGCAGAGTATTCGTTGAGGAGGACGGTGACGGGGAGCTGGCGCAGACGACCGTCGCCACGGGCTCGGTATTCGTAGCGGCGCACGGCACGACCATCGGTGTATACTATCATGTCGCCATCGTCGAGAAACTCATTAGCTATCTGGACAGCACTCTCGAGGTAGCCCCCACCATTGTCTTGGAGGTCGAGGATGAGTCGGCGCATGCCCTGACCACTGAGGGAGTCTACGGCGTGCATGAACTCATCATAGGTCTTGGCTCCGAAATTCTCGAAACGGACATAGCCCACCTCGGGACGTATCATATAGGCGGCGGTGAGGGAGAGGACGGGAATGCGGTCGCGCTTGACGATGAAGGTGAGAGGAGAAGACACTCCACGACGTACTACGCCGAGGCGCACCTTGGTACCTTTCTTACCACGGAGACGCTTCATAATCTCGGAGCGCTCCATCTTCACTCCGGCAATGGCGGTGTCGTTGACGGTGACGATGCGGTCGCCGGCGATAATTCCAACCTTCTCGGAGGGTCCACCGAGGATGGGCTGTATGACTACGAGGGTGTCCTCAAGCATATTGAACTGTACGCCGATGCCTTCGAAGTCGCCCTGCAGGGGTTCGCGCATGGCCTTAGTCTCACGGGCATTGGTATAGGAGGAGTGAGGGTCGAGCTTCTCAAGCATACCACGGATGGCATCTTCAGCCAACCGAGCCTCATCGACGGAGTCGACATACAGGTTGGTTATCGCCATCTCAGCTACCTGCAACTTCCTAAGGGGGGAGTCGCCACCCAGGTTGAGACGTATCTGCGCACCTGCCGTCAGGGCTCCCGTCATCATCATCACCACCAAGAGAGTCAGAGCCCTCATACCTTTGTCTATATTCATCATTTGTTTCATCCTTATGTTTGTGCAAAGGTATTGACATTATCTCTTCGCAGCAAATTATTAGCTGAAAAAATGAGTAAACACGAGAAAGAAAACATGTCACGAAGGTTGTCTTGCTGCTAAAATTATTCTTCTTGTCATAAAAACGAATATACCCCAAAGTTGAAAGGTACAAATAAGTGCAATTTGCGAATTGAAAAAGGTAGGGAAAAGAAAGGATGAGGTAACACTTTGAGGCAAAAAGAGGATTTCTTAGGCAGCTTTTATTCTTTTTCTTCAAAAAAGTTTGGCTATTCTAAATAAAAGCAGTACCTTTGTGCCACGAGAACCCGCCAAGCCTCTTCACAATGCTTAAATCGGCGGGTCGTTTTGTTTTATTATGGCACATTATACAAAGACATACTCATCACCAGCTCAGCTGGTGACATTGCTTCAATCTCGTGGACTCCACGTTGAGAATGTGGCACGTACGGAGAACTATCTCCGCCACATCGGTTATTACAGATTTAGTGCTTAT
>OMQN01000029.1 GCA_900313235.1 uncultured Prevotellaceae bacterium
CTTCAAGTATGATGAGTTTACTGTGATGAACACCGTGCTGATGGGACATCAGCCACTGTGGCAGAACATGAAGGAGCGTGAGGCGCTCTATGCTAAGGAGGAGATGACCGAGGAAGATGGCGTGAAAGCCGCTGAGCTGGAGATGGCCTTTGCCGAGATGAACGGCTGGGAGGCTGAAAGCGAGGCAGCGCAGTTGTTGCAGAACCTGGGCATCAAGGAAGAGCAGCACTACGTCCAGATGTCAGACATCTCGAACAACGAGAAGGTGCGCGTCATGCTTGCCAAGGCTCTCTTCGGACACCCCGACAACCTGTTGCTCGACGAGCCCACCAACGACCTCGACCTTGACACCGTTCAGTGGTTGGAGGAATATCTGTCAAACCTGGAGCAGTGCGTACTGGTCGTCAGCCACGACCGTCACTTCCTGGATGCCGTTTCCACACAGACGGTGGATATCGACTTTGGCAAGGTGACACTGTTCTCCGGTAACTATTCTTTCTGGTATGAGTCCAGCCAGCTGGCTCTACGTCAGGCACAGAACCAGAAGATGAAGGCTGACGAGAAGAAGAAACAATTGGAAGAGTTCATCCGCCGTTTCTCTGCCAATGTGGCAAAGTCTAAGCAGACGACCTCTCGTAAGAAGATGCTGGAGAAGTTGAATGTGGAGGAAATCACCCCCTCTACCCGTAAATACCCTGGCATCATCTTCTCTATGGAGCGCGAACCTGGCACACAGATTCTCGAGGTAGAAGGTCTGAAGGCTGTCGACACGGACGGCACGGTACTCTTCGACAATGTATCGTTTACCATTGAGAAAGGACAGAAGACTGTCTTTCTGTCACATAATCCCAAGGCGATGACTGCGCTCTTCGAGATTATCAATGGCAACCGTGAGGCTGATGCAGGCACCTATAAGTGGGGTGTGACTATTACTACAGCCTATCTCCCACTCGACAATACAGAGTTCTTCAAGTCTGAGATGAACCTCGTCGACTGGCTGTCACAGTATGGCACAGGCAACGAAGTGATGATGAAGTCTTTCCTGGGTCGTATGCTCTTCAAGGATGAGGACATCCAGAAGAAGGTCTGCGTGCTCAGCGGAGGTGAAAAGATGCGTTGTATGATTGCCCGTATGCAACTGAAGAATGCCAACTGTCTGATTCTGGACACACCGACCAACCACTTGGACCTGGAGTCTATTCAGGCTTTCAACAACAACCTCATCTCGTTCAAGGGCAACATCCTGTTTGCTTCGCACGACCATGAGTTCATCAATACGGTGGCAGACCGCATCATCGAACTCACGCCGAAAGGCACCATTGACAAGCTGACAACCTACGATGACTACATCTATGATGAAAGCATCAAGGAGAAGAAAGCAGAGCTGTATGCCTAATATTGGCACAGTATTTGCATTCGGTTTGTCAGAACTCAAATACAAACAATTATGACAGAAGAAAAGATAAACCAGGAAGAAGAAGTTGTCAACGATTCAGCTATTGACAACGAACCCGTCGCTGACGAAGAAACAGTCAAGGAAGCCGCCAAAGAGGCAGAGGAGCCTGCAGAAGAGAAAGATCCGCTGGAGGCTGCCAAGGCTGAGATAGAAGAGTTGAAGACCCAGATGTTGTACAAAACTGCTGAGTTTGACAACTATCGCAAGCGCACGTTGAAGGAGAAGGCTGAGCTCATACTTAACGGTGGCGAGAAGGCTGTCAGTGCCGTACTACCTATCATCGACGATATGGAACGCGCCATCGAGAATGGTGCCAAGACAGACGATCCTGCGGTGCTGCGCGAAGGTATGGAGCTTATCTACAATAAGTTCATTAAAGCCCTTGAGGGTCTTGGCGTGAAGAAGATCGATACGACCGATGCCGATTTCGACACCGACATGCACGAAGCCGTAGCAATGGTTCCAGGTATGGGCGACGACAAGAAAGGTAAGGTTATCGACTGCTTGCAGACGGGGTATATGTTGAACGACAAAGTAATCCGCCACGCCAAAGTGGCAGTAGGACAATAATAATTGAGAATTGACAATTGATAATTGACAATTGAATGGCTAAACGAGACTATTATGAGGTGCTGGGCGTAGACAAGAACGCTACAGAAGACCAGATCAAGAAGGCATACCGAACCATTGCCATCAAATATCACCCCGACCGTAACCCAGGCAACAAGGAGGCTGAGGAGAAATTCAAAGAGGCTGCTGAAGCCTACGACGTGTTGCACGACCCACAGAAGCGCCAGCAGTACGACCAGTTCGGATTCAACGGACCCGGCATGGGTGGCGGCTTTGGCGGTTTTGGTGGTGCATCCATGAATATGGACGACATCTTCTCCATGTTCGGCGACATCTTCGGAGGCCGTGCAGGTGGCTTCGGAGGCTTTGGCGGCAGTCGTGGTCCCCAAAAACATCGTGGCTCCGACCTACGTCTGAAGGTAAGACTCTCGTTAGAGGAGATTGCCCATGGTGTCACCAAGAAGTTCAAGGTTCGCAAGGATATTACCTGTTCTCACTGTCACGGCTCGGGTGCCGAGGCAGGCAGCACCAACGACCAGTGTCCTACCTGTCACGGTTCGGGTGTCATCACTCACACCACACAAAGCATTTTCGGAATGATGCAGACGCAGGGTGTTTGTCCTACCTGTGGCGGTGAAGGAACAGTTATCAAGAACAAGTGCCATGAGTGTGGCGGTTCAGGCGTCGTCAAGGGCGAAGAGGTTGTCGAGATTACCATCCCTGCAGGTGTTGCTGAGGGAATGATAGTCAACGTGCCTGGCAAGGGCAATGCCGGACGTCACAAGGGAATCAATGGCGACATTCAGGTGTTTATTGAGGAAGAGCCTAACGACACCTTCATTCGCGATGATAACGACTTGATATATAACCTTTTGCTCGACTTCCCGACAGCAGCACTGGGCGGCGAGGTAGAGATTCCTACCATTGAGGGCACCAAACTGAAGGTGAAGATGGAACCAGGTACTCAGCCTGGCAAGACCATGCGTCTGCGTGGCAAAGGTCTTCCCGCTGTTCAAGGTTATGGACGTGGCAACGGCGACCTCGTTGTCAACGTGAGCGTCTATGTTCCTAAGACGTTGACAAAGGAAGAGAAGGCGACAATCGAACAGTTCCGTGCCAGCGACAACTTCAAGGGAGATGCAGACACCAAACGCTCTATCTTCCAGAAGTTCAAGAATTATTTCAGTTAAGTAGGTAGCGACAGAGTCGCAACAAACAGTTATAGCTATGACGTATCAAGAGACCTGCCAATATCTTTTTAACCAGATGCCCATGTTCGAACGACAGGGCAGCACTGGTTACAAAGAAGGACTGACGAACACGCTGTTGCTCGATGAGCATTTAGGACACCCTCACCAGTCGTATGCTACCATTCATATTGGTGGTACTAACGGTAAGGGCTCTTGCTCCCACACGCTGGCAGCCGTCCTTCAGGAATGTGGTTACAAGGTAGGTCTCTACACTTCGCCACATCTGGTTGACTTCCGTGAGCGCATCCGCGTCAATGGCAAACCGGTGAGCGAACGCTACGTCGTCGATTTCGTGGAACGCGAGCGTGCCTTCTTCGAACCGTTACACCCATCATTCTTTGAGGTAACCACTGCGATGGCGTTCCAATACTTCAAAGACCAGCAAGTGGACATTGCCGTCATTGAGGTGGGTCTTGGCGGTCGTCTGGACTGTACAAACATCATCACCCCTATTCTGTCTATCATCACCAACATCAGCTATGACCATATGCAGTTCCTGGGTGATACGTTGGCAAAGATTGCAGCTGAGAAGGCAGGTATTATTAAAAGAGGTGTACACGTCGTCATTGGCGAGGCTAACGAAGAGACACGTCCAGTCTTCGAGGCAAAAGCGAAAGAGATGGATGCTCCCATCAGTTTTGCGGAAGACTATAACGAAGTAATCACTGCCGAATGTCTTCCTGGTGGAGGTATGATGTATCACACGCGCAACAACGGACTGCTGCATGGCGACCTCGGCGGTATCTATCAGGTCAAGAACATGAATACCACGCTTTCAGCGCTCTATCATTTGGCAGTCATGGGCTATCTCTGTCTTTGCGATAAGAAGCAGAATTTGGAGAAGTGCCGCTACCAGACACAGCATGCGGTAGAAAACGTGGCTTCATTGACAGGACTCATGGGGCGTTGGCAGATTATCCAGCAAAACCCGAAAGTGGTATGTGATACCGGTCATAATGTAGCTGGCTGGCAGTATCTCTCCCAACAACTCAAGCTGCAACAGTGTCGCCAGATGCATATCGTTTTCGGTATGGTCAACGATAAAGACCTCGATGGTGTACTCCAACTGCTGCCGAAAAACGCCATTTATTATTTTACAAAGGCAGACAGCAAACGGGCTGTCGACGAGCACGATTTACAGCAACAGGCAGCCCAATATGGACTGCAGGGAGAGTGCTACCCCACTGTACATGAAGCATATACACAATGCATACAGCACGCTCTACGCGACGATTTTGTCTTCGTCGGTGGCAGCTCGTATGTGGTGGGCGATTTCCTGAAATCACTCAAATAGTAGCCTTTTAACGTTTTTTTTCGCACTTCATTCGTCATTCTCATTTATTTTTAGTTACTTTGCAAGTAGATTTTCGTAACTAAAACCATTAGATTATGACAAACATTACAGAAAATGCGAATTTGTGTGGTCTGAAGAGAGAAAACTTCCAGGCCACTATCAACGGTAAGAAGACCGACTTGTACATCCTCCGTAACCGTAAAGGCTATGAGGTGGCCATCTCCAACTATGGTGGTGCTATCATGGCTATCATGGTTCCCGATAAGGATGGTAACGTTGCAAACGTTATCCAGGGTCACGATAGTATTGAACAGCTGAAAAGCGGTAAAGAGCAATACCTCTCTACGCTTATTGGTCGCTGGGGCAACCGTATCTGCAAGGGTCAGTTCACGCTGAACGGCAAAGAGTATCAGCTGGCTCTCAACGATGGTCCCAACCACCTGCACGGCGGTATGAAGGGTTTCAATGCCAAGGTATGGGAAGCTCGTCAGATGGGTCCCCGCTCACTGGCACTGCATCGTATTTCTTCCTATGGTGAGGAAGGCTACACAGGCGAGTTGGACGTAACCGTTGAGTACACTTTCACTGACCAGAACGAACTCGTCATCGAGTATCTGGCTACTACCAACAAGAAGACCATTGTCAACCTGACCCACCACGCATTCTTCTGTCTTGCAGGCGCAGCAGATCCCACACCAACCATTGAGGACCAGATCTGCGAAATCAATGCCGATTTCTATCTGCCGACTGACGAGACCGCTATTCCTACTGGTGAGATTCTGAAGGTTGCCGGCACCCCATTCGACTTCCGCAAGCCAAAGAGCTTCGGTAAGGAGATTGAGGCAGACAACGAGCAGATCAAGTTCGGTCACGGCTACGACCACAACTACGTGCTCAACAAGAAGGAAGAAGGCGAGTTGTCATTTGCTGCACGCATCACCGATCCTAAGAGCGGTCGTACACTGGAGTGCTACACCACCGAACCTGGTATGCAGCTCTATACGGCTAACTTCGCTACGGGATACAAGGGCGCCAACGGATGCACCTTCCCCCGTCGTTCAGCCGTTTGTCTGGAAGCCCAGCACTTCCCCGACTCTCCCAACCGTCCCTACTTCCCCTCAGTGGTGCTGAATCCGGGACAGCAGTACAAGCAGAAGACCATTTATCGCTTTGGTGTAACTAAATAAGGAAAGGCCCATTAAAACAATATGATGGACATCGATTTTGTGAGAAGTCGCTTTATCAAGCACTTCGACGGCAAGACGGGAAACGTCTATGCCTCTCCAGGACGCATCAACCTCATCGGTGAACATACCGATTACAACGGGGGCTACGTATTCCCTGGAGCAGTAGACAAGGGCGTCATTGCCGAGATTCGTCCCAACGGCACGGAAGATACAGTGATGGCTTATGCCATTGACCTGAAAGACCGTGTAGACTTCAAGCTCTCCGACCCCGACGGTCCTCGCGCTTCGTGGGCACGCTACATCTATGGTGTAGCGCTCGAGATGCGCAAGCGTGGTGCCGATGTCAAGGGTTTCAACATCGCCTTTGCTGGTGATGTACCCCTTGGAGCAGGTATGTCATCGAGTGCAGCAATGGAGAGTTGCTTCGCCTTCGGTCTCAACGACCTCTTTGGCGACAACAAGGTAAGTCAATGGGAACTCGTACTTGCCGGACAGGCTACTGAGCACAACTACTGCGGCGTCAACTGTGGCATCATGGACCAGTTTGCCAGCGTCTTTGGCAAGGCAGGTTGTCTGATGCGCCTCGACTGTCGCAGCCGTGAGTTCGAGTATTTCCCCTTCAAGCCCGACGGCTATCGCCTCGTACTCCTCGACAGTGTTGTCAAGCACCAGTTGGCAGGTTCGCCCTACAACGATCGCCGCAACTCCTGCGAGAATGTCGTCAAGCACATTGCCGCCAAGCATCCGGAGGAAAAGTTCGAGACGTTGCGCGACTGCACATGGGAGCAGCTCGACGAGGTCAAAGGTGAAATCAGCGAAGAGGACTATCGCCGCGCCAAGTTTGTACTGGGCGAGAAAGACCGCGTACTGGCTGTTTGCGATGCACTCAATGAAGGCGACTACGAGCGTGTAGGCGAAATGATGTATCAAACTCACGAGGGTTTGTCAAAGGACTATGAGGTATCGTGCGAGGAACTCGACTTCCTCAACGAGGTAGCTCGTGAGAATGGCGTCACTGGTTCACGCATCATGGGTGGCGGCTTCGGAGGCTGCACCATCAATCTGGTACGCAACGACCTCTATCGCCAGTTTGTCGATGATGCCATCAAACGCTTCTTCGAGAAGTACGGTCATAAGCCCAAAGTCTACGACGTCGTCATTGGCGACGGTTCCCGTAAGCTTTGCTAATCCTATAAGGACGGTGTGGTATTCCACATCGTCCTTATCTTTACCCCGAAGGTATTCTTATTCATATACCCATGAAACAAAAAATAGCTATTCTTCAGTCAGCCATTATCGCTGGCATCTGTATCTCCATTGGCTGTGTAGTAAATCTCCGTGTTGGCGGAGTAGCCGGTGCCGTGTTATTCGCCTTCGGACTCCTTGCCGTTGTCCACTATAAGCTCAAGCTCTATACAGGCACGGCAGGTTTTATTCGTGCCAAGGGAGACTGGGGACTGATTACCTTTGTATTGTTAGGTAATATCATCGGGTGCGGACTGACAGCACTTGCCTATGCCTATGCACAACCCGACATTCTTCCTCCCGACATGGCTATCGTGCAGTCGCGACTGGCCAAAGGACCTCTTGCCTGTTTCCTGCTGGCTATTGGTTGCGGATTCATAATGACAACAGCTGTTCAGTTTGGTCGCGAAGGAAGGTTCCTTCCCCTACTCTTTGGTGTCCCCGTCTTCATCCTCTGCGGTTTTGCCCACTCTGTGGCTGACGCCTTCTATTTTCTGGCAGTCCCAGAGATGTATAGCATGCAACTGCTGGTGGTTTATGTAGCTGAGGTGTTAGGCAATTTTGTGGGGTGCAACCTTTACAGATGGGTGATTGCTAAACAAGACCGTGTCTAACAATCATTAGTCAGCATAGGCATCTTCGCCAATCTGTTCGCGGGCTCCAATAGTCATCTTGCGGAGGTCGTAGAAGGAACCATTGTAGATATTGAAATCGACCTCTCCCTTAATACCGGGCAGACGGCCTGCGTCAGTATGCTGCCAGAATTTCCAAGGGCCTTCATACTCCACCTTGTCGACATAGTAGTGTGCTATCCAATACGGATAACTATCGAACACTGAGTCGTTTAAATATCTTGTCTTAAACTTATAGTACGTATAGATAATAGGTTTGACGCCGTAGTGTTTCTCTACGATGTCCAACCATTTCAATACGCTCGCAGCAAACGCTTCGTCGCTCTGATGGTTGGGTTTATGTTCCACATCAAGCACAGGAGGCAGGTCGCCGTTCTCCAGTTTGGCATGCTTAATATAGAAGGCAGCCTGTTGCTCAGCAGGCGAATAGACACTATAGAAATGGTACGCGCCACGCGTGAAGCCGTACTCACGCGCCTCACGGAAATTCTCCTCGAAATTCTCATCAACACGTGAAGCACCTTCGGTAGCCTTAATCATGATAAAACGAATGGGCGTCTCGTTGATAAGACCTCTTTCGCGGAGGGTGCGCCAGTCGATGGTTCCCTGGTGGTGACTGATGTCGATGCCATGAATCTCGTAACCGTCGGGATAGTTCACCTCGCCATAGAGTGCACGCCAGCGAAAGCCGAAAGGACCTACGAAGATGTAATAGAAGAAGTAAACGTAAACGGCAACAATAGCAATTCCGCCTGTCCACCATGCCCAACCGGGCAAGCGCTGTAACAGACGAATAAAGACATTCGGACGCCTGTGGGGCACTGGCCCTGTGCGGCGTCCGGATGTCGTTTTCTTATGCGTAGTGCTCTTGTGGGGCATCAATTATTTACCCTGCTCAAGAGCCAGAGTCATTGTAGGCTGGTCACAAACCTCTGTGGGACCCCAGTACTGGATAGGTCCGGGATATACATAGCATGTTTCCTTGGCCCACTTGTCGCGATGAGCAGCAAAGTACTTGAAGGGAGCACCGTCGAGCTCTACGAGCGCCTTACGGATAACAGGCTTCATCTCACCGGCACGCTTCTCCATGTTCATCATCATCGTGATGGGCACACCACCTGCAATCCACTGGCCAGCGGGAGCGGTAGTATTCTTGACGACTGCCATATAACCCGTCTTGCCGTTGGCAATGAGCTGAGCGGCAGAAGTACCAAGAGCGTAGCAGTAGTCTGCATCGAAGTTTGATGGAGCAGCGCAACGTCCCTCGTAACCGAAGAAGTGGTGCAGCGCTGAGAACTTACCAACGTACTTACCTTCCTTCTTCATCTTCTCGAGCTTCTGAGCTACCATTGTAGAGAGCAGCTTCTCGGTCTCGATAAGTGAAACCTGTACGTTTCCGTGAGGATCGCGGTCGAGAGCCAGCTGACGGGCAACACCTGTAGGCAGACTGTTGAATACAGCCAGATTCTCCTCGGTGAGGTGAGCCTTAACAAAGTCGATGGACTCGTGGCGATCCAGGTTCTTTGCCTCAGGCAGAGCGAGTACGTCGTTGAGCTGAGCAATGAGCTTCTTGATAGCGGGGATGAACTCGATGACACCTTCAGGAATCACAACAGTACCGAAGTTGTTACCCTCAGCAGCACGAGCAGCAACAGCGTCAGCGATGTATGCTACGATGTCGTCAAGACTCTGAGCCTTAGCCTCAACCTCCTCAGAAACAAGACAGATGTTGGGCTGTGTCTGCAGGGCACACTCCAGAGCGATATGAGATGCTGAGCGACCCATCACCTTGATGAAGTGCCAGTACTTACGTGCTGAGTTGCAGTCACGCTCAATGTTACCAATGAGCTCTGAGTAGGTCTTACAAGCGGTGTCGAAACCGAAAGAGGTCTCAATCTGATCGTTCTTCAGGTCGCCGTCGATGGTCTTAGGACAACCAATAACCTGTACGCCATAGTTCTTGGCAGCATAGTACTCAGCCAGCACGCAAGCGTTCGTATTTGAGTCGTCACCACCAATGATGACGATAGCCTTAATGTCCAGTTCGCGGATAATCTCGATACCCTTCTCAAACTGGTCAACCTTCTCCAGCTTGGTACGGCCAGAACCAATCATGTCGAAACCACCGGTGTTACGATACTCGTCGATGATGTCGGCAGTCAGCTCCATGTAGTTGTGGTCTACCAGACCGCCAGGACCCAGGATGAAACCATAGAGACGGTTCTCGGGGTTGAGCTTCTTGATCTGGTCAAAGAGACCGGTAATTACGTTGTGACCGCCAGGAGCCTGACCGCCAGAAAGGATGATACCTACGTTCATCTTCTTGGTGTTAGCCTCAGTAGCGGGCTCGAACTCTACGATAGGCATACCGTAGGTGTTAGGGAACAACTTCTTGATTTCCTCCTGGTCGCCCACACTCTGAGTAGCCTTACCCTCCTTGATCTTTACAGCACCCTGAAGAGCCTTTGGCAACTTCGGCTGATAAGCAGCTCTTGCTTTCTGCAATGCACTTTTTTCCATTTGCTAATTGATTATATTGTTTGAATAATGAATTTTTGAATTGCAAAAATAATGCTTTTTTGCGAGAAAAAGAAAGAAAAACAGGTTTTTAATATTTTTTTGTAACAAAAGTTATGCCATCTCAAGAATTTATAGTATCTTTGACCTTTGAAATGAATGAAAAACTAATTTTAGGAGGATTAAAATCATGGCAAACAAGAGAGTATTAAAACAGAACATCAACGTGATTTGCGAAGAACTGTTCGCAGAGTGCCTGGCTAAGACATTATACGGTAGTGACGCTGATAGCAAGAACTGTGAGGCCCTTGCCTATAGCATTCTGAAGTTGCAGAGCGACTTCATCAGCCGCATCTCACATCCGGAGCCTGGTCTGCCGGCCAAGGCATATTATCAGAAACTGAAGGAGGACTTTGTTGCTCAGGCGAGCGACATTATTGACCAAATCAACAATCAATAAGTATTTAAGGAAAATGATGAAATCATTCTGCAGCTGGTTACTGTTCAAGTGCATGGGGTGGACCGCTGAGGTGACAGAACCCCATCCAGACAAGTATATCATCTGTCTCGCACCACATACCAGCAACTGGGATTTCCTGATAGGACAGTTATATAGCAAGAGCCAAGGCATGAAGAGCAACTTTCTCATGAAGAAGGAGTGGTTCTTCTGGCCTTTGGGCCCCATCTTCCGTTGGTTAGGCGGCATTCCCGTATGGCGTTCCAAGCACACCAGTATGACAGACAATCTGGCAGAAACCGCCAAGAAGGAGACCGTCTTCCACTTGTGCATCACCCCTGAGGGCACTCGTTCGCTCAACCCGGAATGGAAGAAGGGCTTCTACTATATCGCACAGAAGGCAGGCATCCCTATCCTACTCTATGGCGTAGACTATGAGAAGCGCCACATCCAGTGCACCAAGACCATCATTCCCAGCGGAGATATCGACAGTCAGATGCGCGACATCAAATTGTATTTCAAGGACTTCAAAGGCAAGCACCCGGAGAAGTTTACTATAGGAGAGGTATAACGTAATGCAAAAACAGATACTATCCCTCTTCCTTCTGCTGGCCGCTCTGTCCATGAGTGCCCAGACAGCCAAAGACGAGGCCAAGTTAGCAGAAAAACTTAACACCTACTTCGCGAAATACAAGCCCAAGGGCACCCGACTGACACAGGCGCCCCGTATGGAGGGGTACCAGTTGAACCACCAGGCAAAGACGTTGGTTATCACAGCCGACGAGTTCTTTGCTTGTCAGGAGTTTACCCCAGAGATTACGGAGCATATCTATAAAAAGATAAAAGGTGAACTGCCCAAGCCCTTCAAGGACTACCAAGTGACGGTGATAACCAACGGCATGACTATCGACGAGCTGGTTCCCAACCGTCTGTCTCAGAATGCCGACAAGTCGCGCCTATGGGGAGACATCGACTACGATGGCGAACCCTGGGTAAAGAACGTCTCCACCCCCGTAAAGGTGACGCACGGACTCCAGAACCGCCACCTGTCGCTATGGGCCAGTCATGGACGCTACTACGACTCGTCACGAGGCTATTGGCGCTGGCAGCGTCCCAAGCTCTTTGGCACGACAGAAGATCTGTACACGCAGACCATCGTTGTGCCCTACCTCATCCCTATGCTGGAAAAGGCGGGAGCCATCGTCTTCACACCCCGTGAGCGTGACTGGCAGAAGGAGGAAGTCATTGTCGACAACGATGGCGCCAAGAACTATTATATAGAGGTAACGAAAGGCGACAAGTGGAAGACGACCTCTCTGCCTGGCTTTGCCTATCATACAGGTACCTATACCGACGGCGAGAATCCTTTCGCCGCAGGTTCTGCACGCATGGTGAAAACCACCAGCAGCAAGTCGCGCTACTCGCTAGCAACCTATCAGCCACGCTTCCCGAAGACAGGGCACTATGCTGTCTATGTCAGCTACCAGACGCTGGAGAACAGTGTGACGGATGCCCTCTACACCGTATGGCATAAGGGTGAACGTACGGAGTTCCGTGTCAACCAGCAGATGGGTGGAGGCACGTGGGTGTATCTGGGAACCTTCGACTTCGACGAAGGCTACAGTGAGTTCAACCGCGTGACGCTCTCCAACCAGAGCGACGAGAAAGGAGTTGTCACTACCGATGCCATCCGCTTTGGAGGTGGCATGGGCAATATTGAGCGCGATGGAGCCACCAGCGGAATGCCACGAGCTTTGGAGGGTGCCCGCTATTGGGCACAGTGGGCGGGAATGCCCTACAACGTCTATAGTGGCAGAGAAGGCACTAACGACTATGCCGACGACATCAATGTGCGCTCGCTGATGACCAACCTGCTGGGCGGTGGCTCCTGCTATATGCCTACCGTTCAAGGGCTCAAGGTGCCCATCGAACTGTCGCTGGCCATTCATAGTGATGCAGGCTTTGCCAAGGACGGCATGGGACTCATTGGTTCACTGGCCATCTGTACGACCAACTTCAATGAGGGAAAGTTGAACGCCGGCATCTCCCGCATGGCGTCACGCGACTTCGCCGATGCGCTGCTGTCAAACCAGACGCTGGACCTGAAATACAAATATGGCAACTGGCACCGCAGGGAACTCTTCGACCGCAACTATTCTGAGACGCGTCTGCCGGAGGTACCCAGTGCCATCCTGGAGACGATGTCCCACCAGAACTTCCCCGACATGCGCTACGGCCAGGACCCAAATTTCCGCTTCACGCTGGCGCGTTCTATCTATAAAACCATCCTGCGCTACGTCAACGACCAGCACGGCCGTTCGTTCATCGTCACCCCGCTGGCTCCCGACCACTTCCACATCGCACTGAAGGAGAACGTGGCACACCTCCAGTGGGATGCCGTCAACGACCCGCAGGAACCTACTGCCAAGGCTACAGGCTATGTGCTATATACCGCTATTGGCGATGCCGACTTCGACAACGGCACGTTGGTGCGTTCCAAGACCGACTATGACCTGGAACTGGAACCAGGACAGCTGTATCACTTCAAGGTCTCTGCCGTCAACCGCGGTGGCGAGAGCTTTACCACGGAGGTGCTGTCGGCCTGCTATCTACCTGACGCCACGAAGACCGTCATGGTTGTCAACGGATTCCACCGTCTGTCGTCACCAGCCATTCGCAACACGGCAGACGAGCAGGGTTTCGACCTCGACGACGACCCAGGGGTCACTTATGGTCCTACGCTGGGATGGTCGGGCAAACAACTCAACTACAGTCGTGCGGAGATGGGCATCGAGAACGGAGGACTGGGCTACTGCGGCGAAGAGTTGACGGGCATGTGCATTGCCGGCAACGACTTCAACTACGTGACGACGCATGCCAAGGCCATCGCCAGTGCCAAGCGCTACAACATCGTGAGTTGTGCCAAGGAGACGGTAGAGGATGGACAGGTAAACCTCATCGGCTATGATGCCGTAGACCTCATACTGGGTCTGGAGCGCAACGACGGGCATAGCCTGAAAGACTACAAGACGTTTACCCCTGCCATGCAGCAAGCCCTGCAACGCTATACCAACCACGGAGGTGCCCTGCTTGTCAGCGGCTCCTATGTAGGTACAGATATGGCAAGCAGTGAAGACCGCCGTTTCCTGCAGACCATCCTGAAAAGCAGCTGGGGCGGTCGCTCGCAGTCGCCCACCAATCAGGTGAAGGGACTCGGCACAGAGATGGACTACTGGAAAACACTCAACGAAGAGCACTATGCAGCGACCTCTGCCGACATCCTGCAACCTGTAAAGCCTGCCTATACCGTCATGCAGTATGCGGACGGCTATGGTGCTGCCACAGCTTATCGCGGCAGTTACCGTTTGTTTGTCATGGGCTTCCCCTTCGAGTGCATCCAGGGCGACCACAAGCAGGCCAACATCATGCGTGGAATATTAAATTATCTATTACAATAATCACTAAAAACCAACTGTTATGTACAAAATTCAAACCAACCCCAGCGGCACACGCAGCATCGTCATCAGTGAAGAACACCTGCAGACCATCGAAGACTACCAGTTCTTCCGTGACCTCATCGACTCTAATGGCTACGTCGACGAGCAAGTGCTCGACAAGCTGAAGTTAAACATCCGTTCACTGCTGGAGTCGGAAGCCGGCAAAGACAAGCGGCTCCTCGACCTCTGCCTTGACGTCATCTATCATAGCAACATGAAGGCTTACGGTCTTCAACAGCTCGTGCTGCTCTTCATCAACTGGAAGAATCGTAGCGCCAACGAACTGGGAACGGCGCAACAGGCCATACAAGGCACGCCGTTCAATTAAAGTTTATAGTTTAGAGTTTAAAGATTAAAGTTTAAAAGATAAAAAGATTGGAGTATAAGTTAACAGACTTTCTGCCCACAACGAAAAAGGAGCTCGAACTCCGGGGATGGGATTACGTGGATGTAATCCTGTTCTCTGGCGATGCTTATGTAGATCACCCATCGTTTGGTGCCGCCGTGATTGGCCGCACACTTGAGGCCGCGGGTTTCCGGGTGGCCATTGTGCCACAGCCCGACTGGCACGGTGACTATCGCGACTTTAAGAAGTTAGGTCGTCCACGCTTGTTTTTTGGCATAGCCCCAGGCTGTATGGACTCGATGGTCAACAAGTACACCGCCGCCCGTCGTCTGCGTTCCGAGGATGCCTACAGTCCTGATGGCCGTCACGACATGCGCCCCGAGTACCCCACCATCGTTTACACCAAAATCCTCAAGGAGCTGTTTCCCGATGTACCCGTAGTGCTTGGTGGCATCGAGGCCTCGTTGCGTCGTGTGACGCATTACGACTATTGGAGCGACAGTCTGAAGAAGTGCTTGCTATGCTACTCGCCAGCCGATATGATTACCTATGGCATGGGCGAGAAAGTCACTATCGAACTGGCACGCCGACTGGCTGCTGGCGAGAACATTCGTGACATTCGTGACCTGCCGCAAACCGTTTATCTCTCACGCAAGGAGGATATCCTCGGTGGCATTACCGACCACGACATTGTACTCCATTCGCACGAGGAGTGTCTGAAGAATAAGAAGGCCCAGGCCGAGAACTTTAAGAACGTCGAGGAGCAATCAAATATGATGCATGCGCAGCGATTGCTGCAGGGCGTTGACGGAAAGTTTGTGGTCATCAATCCTCCCTACCCGCCCATGACTACCGAAGAGCTTGATGCATCGTTCGACCTGCCCTATACACGCTATCCTCATCCTAAATATAAGGGTAAGCGCATTCCGGCTTACGAGATGATTAAGTTCTCGGTGAATATCCATCGCGGTTGTTTTGGCGGTTGTGCTTTCTGTACTATCTCTGCTCACCAGGGCAAATTCATTACCTGTCGTTCAAAAGAGAGCATTTTGCGCGAGGTAAAACAAGTCATCCAGATGCCCGACTTTAAGGGCAACCTCAGCGACTTGGGTGGTCCGTCGGCCAACATGTATGGCATGAGCGGCAAGAACAAAAAAGCCTGCGAGAAGTGCCGTCGCCCATCATGTGTCCACCCGCAGATATGTCCCAACCTGAATACCGACCACTCTAAGCTGCTCGATATCTATCGTTCTGTCGATGCGCTGCCAGGCATCAAGCACAGCTATATCGGTAGTGGTGTTCGCTACGACCTATTATTATATAAAAGCAAGGACGAGGCCAGCAACAAGGCCGCTATGGAATACACCCGCGAGTTGATTACCCGTCATGTCAGTGGCCGCCTCAAGGTGGCCCCCGAACATACCAGCGACCGTGTGCTCTACCTCATGCGCAAGCCCTCGTTCCAACAGTTCTACGAGTTTAAGCGCATCTTCGACCGTATTAATCGCGAGGAGGGTCTTCGCCAGCAAATCATCCCCTACTTCATCTCCAGCCATCCTGGCTGTCAGGAGGAGGATATGGCCGAACTGGCAGTCATCACCAAGGGTCTCGATTTCCATCTTGAGCAGGTACAGGACTTTACGCCCACGCCGCTTACCAATGCCACCGAGACGTGGTACACAGGTTACGACCCTTACACGCTGGAGCCCGTATTCAGTGCCAAGACGCCCAAGGAGAAGTTGGCACAACGCCAGTTCTTCTTCTGGTACAAACCCGAGGAGCGTCGTGGCATAGAGCAGAGCCTGCGCCGCATTGGTCGCCCCGATCTCATCGCCAAACTCTACGCCGGCATGGCGCCACAAGGCGGTTATCGTCCAGCTTACGGCGCTCCAAAACCCGCAGGCGGTGGCAAGCCAAAATCGTATAATCCAAACTTCAGCAATGATAATTCTCGAGCAAAGCATCATAGCGAAAGACCCCAAGAAGAAAAGCGAGGACGTAATCGTCGTAAGCGATGACTCTGGAGGGTAGTCCCTATTTCCGGGACTGCTTGATGATGCTGTATGCTTGGTAGAGTCCCAACTCGCCAGCCTTGGAGAGGTCGGCAGTGCCCTCCTGCTGTTGTTTCAGCGCATAGTGTACCAAGCCACGATTGTAGAAAGCTTCTGCCAGGTGCGGCTCCAACTCTACCGCACGGTTATAGTCGTCGATGGCGTGCTGGTAGTCGTGGCGCTGCACATACACATTACCGCGATTATAGTACAGATAGGCACACGACGCATTCAGACGGATAGCCTCTGACAGGTCGGCCAGCACACGGGCTGTCTGCAACTTCACATCTGTTCCCTGCGAGGCATTAAACTCGTTCAGGCGCGACTGGCATACGGCACGCTGCCAATAGGCTATCGACGACAGAGAGTCGCTGATGATATAAGTTGTCAGGTCGTCAATGGCACCCTCATAGTTTTGTATGACGCTATATGCCACAGCACGCTGCAACAGGACGCGCAAGATGTCGGACTCCTTTCTCAGCTGTCCCGCCTCGCGCGTCAGACTGTCAATGCGGTTGAAGTAGCGCTGTGTACCCGCCTCGCTGAGGGTTGTCTGACTGCAGGAGATATGCAGGTGGCGACCTGCGGGCAGCTGTTCGTTCAACTGCTCCACCTGTCGGTCGTAGACCACGTCGTGCTTCACGGCACTCTGCTGCGACTCCGTGGTGAGTGCAAACATCGGCATATAGTCCATGCCCACCCTGCGGTTCTGTACGCGTCCACGGTATTCGCTCTGGTATTCGTGCTCCATCTCCTGTTCGTCAGCCACAGCCAACTGGTTGTACTTCTCGATGTCCTCGTCACTGCGCTTGCGCAGCTGGTCTTTCGAGAGTCGTGGCTGTTTGCCGAAGCGCTTGTTAATCTGCGCCTTCAGGATGCGGAACTCATCCTGTTCAGCCTGTTTTGTCATTCCCAGGCTGCGATAGCACTGCGCACGCTGGTGCAGACCCGTCCAGAAGTTCGGATACTCGTCAATCACCTTGGAATAGTCACGAATGGCAGCCCTGGGATTTCCCGTCTTCTCCAACAGCAGTCCACGGTTGTAGAGCGCCATCCAGTTGTTGGGTTCCAACTTCAGGACGAAGTCGAAGTCAGTGATGGCACGGTTGTCGTCGCCCACCTGTGCCCTCAACAGTCCTCGGTTGTAATGGCCGAGAAAGTTGTTGGGTTCGAAGTCGAGCGCCATATCGTAGTCGGCCATCGCACCACGCAGGTTGTTCTGGTTGAAGCGTGCCAAGGCGCGGTTGATGTACAACCCACCCTGTTTGGGCAACAGATGGATGGCTTTGTCGAGATAGCCCTCGGCGTCTTTCCACTCTTCACGCGCCAGACTGATCACCGAGCGCATAGCCCACGTATTACCGTTGTAGGCGTCGATGTCGATGCTCTTCTCCAGCGAAGTAATGGCTTTCGTCGTGTCCTTCTGCAACAGGTACACCTCCGACTGCATGGAGTAGATACGGGCATTGGTGCTCCAGCGCTGTGCCATGGTGTCAATCTCGGCCAGCGCCTTGTCATAGTCCTTCTGCTGGATACGACAGAGTGCACGGTTATGCCACAGGTTCAGACCTTCCGGCTCATAGCGCAGTGCGGTATTATAGTCGCTGATGGCGTCCTCATAGTTTTTCTGCTGGATGCGGCAGAGACCTCTCAGCTCATAGATGCCCACCACGTATGGATTGCGCTGTATAGCCTGCGAACAGTCACTCTCGGCACCAGCAAAGTCGTCGAGATAATACTTGGCAATAGCCCTGTAGAACCATGGTTCAAAGAGGTAGGGCTTGGCAGTGATGGCCTGGTTAAAATACTGGATAGAAAGAACGTAATCCTCGTAATAGAGTGCCGAGCGCCCTATCCTCACCAACCGGTCGGTATTGAACTGAGCCATACCTACCATGGGAAAAAATAGCAAAAGGAAAACAATCTTTCTAACCATCTATTCTTACTTTCTTGCGGCCGCCTTGGTCTTGTATCCGCAACGGTAGCGTCCTTGAAGGAGAGCCTTCAACTTACTTTTTATCAGTTGCTTACGAAGTGGAGAGACACGGTCAACAAACACCTTTCCTTCCAGGTGGTCGAACTCATGCTGCATGACGCGAGCCAGATAGCCTTCTACCCATTCGTCGTGGGGCTGCATCTTCTCGTCGAGCCACTGCACGCGGATGCGCTTCGGACGTGTCACCTTCTCGTGGATGGCGGGCAGCGACAGGCAACCCTCCTCCATCGTGTCCGTCTCGCTCTCGTCGTATTCCACGATATGCGCATTGATATACACACGACGGAAATCCTTGTATTCAGGCATGTCGTCGCTCAGCACGTCGAGGTCTATCACAACCACGCGGATAGACTTGCCCACCTGCGGAGCGGCCAGGCCAATGCCCTCGCTCTCTGCCAGCGTGTCCCACATGTCCTTGATAAACTTGTCCAGTTCAGGATAGTCAGCAGGAATGTCCTCAGCCACCTTTCTCAATACGGGCTGACCTAATATATAAATAGGTAAAACCATTAGAATTTACAATTTGACTATTTACAATTTAACAATTAATTTGGCAGCCATGACCGTTTACTTCCGTGAGCGCATATAGTCCTCGAGGATGATGGTGGCACTGATCTCGTCGACCAGCGCTTTGTCCTGACGGGCCTTCTTCTTCAGTCCCCCCAGCAGCATAGCCTGATGAGCCAGCACCGAGGTGAAGCGTTCATCATAATACTCGATGGGAATCTGGGGCATGGCCTTGCGCCAGCGGTTGACAAACTGCTGCACACGTGCCAGGTTCTCACTCGGCTGACCGTTGGGCTGACGGGGTTCACCAATCACGATGCGTTCTACGGATTCCTTCGCCACATACTGCATAAGATATTCAAACAGCTCTGACGTAGAAACAGTTGCCAACCCACTGGCTATCAGCTGCAGTGGGTCGGTAACTGCTAATCCTGTACGCTTCTTTCCGTAATCAATCGAAACGATGCGTGCCACTCAGTAGTTGTATTTATTTAGCATAGAGCAACCAGGCACCAGGATACTTCTCCTGCAGTGCGTTGCGACTGGCAGCGGCCTCACTCTTCGAGTCGAAGGTGGTAGCTACCACGCGATACATGGCGGGGCTTACCTGGTTGTTGACAACCACCTGAGCGTTATAACCTTGATTATTCAGAGTCTGCTGCAGACCTTCGGCATTGGCCTTCAGTGAGAACGAACCCACGACGACGCTGAAGTTCTTCAGACCAGCACCGGCAACCACCGAAACGGTCTCCTGACGAACAGGTACATTGTCAGCATTGTCTACTACCTGAGTCTCGTTGACTGGCTTCTCCTCCATAGGAACTACCACGTTGTTCTCCTGTTCCTGTTCCTGGGCAGCCTGCTGAGCCTTGGCCTGAGCTTCCTGTTGCTGCTGCAGCTCTTCCTGCTGCTTAGCTTTCAGATAAGCCTGCTTGTAGGCACTCTCACTGGACTTACATCCTGTGAACATCAAGGCTGCGCAAAGTGCTGCGCAAATCATTGTGTACTTTTTCATACTTTTCCTGTTATAATTACTTGAATTATTATCGTTTGTTCTAATAATTTGTGGCGAAATTACAAAATATTGGGCAAAAGTCACGAAAAATGCTGCATAAAGTTTGTTAATTTCGAAAACTTTCCGTACATTTGCCAGCAGAATACATGTTTTACCGTAAAAATATTTGATTATTATGAGAAGTTTAGGTTATTTTGGCGCCTTCCTTGGCGGTGCTCTGGCTGGTGCAGTGATTGGTTTGTTGGTAGCTCCTGAAAAGGGTGCTGACACACGTGTAAAGATTACGGATGCCGTTGACGACTTCCTCAAGAAACACAACATCAAGCTCAGCCGCAAGGATGTGAGCGACCTGGTAGACGATATCGAGGACGTTGCCCCCGAAGTTTAAGGCTTTTGGCTATTAGCTATTGGCTAACCGCTAACCGCTAACCCCTTAACGCTAACCGCTAACCGCTTAACGCACAGACTATGCTTTCCAGCGACAAGAACGTAGAGTCCATCGTAGAACTCATCGACGCGCTCAAAGAACACGTTGACCTTCAGAAAGAATATCTGGAGCTCAACGTCATTGAGAAAGTCGTCAAGTTGGTAACGGCACTAACCATTGCCGTCATCTTCGTCATACTTGGTGTGGCAGTACTCTTCTACCTCACCTATGCCATTGTCTACTGGATAGCTCCTCTCACAGGCCTGGCGTTGGCCTACTTCCTCGTAGCCCTGTTCTTCGCCGCCCTACTCGTGCTGGTTTGCGTCTTCCGCAAACAGTGGATAGAGCGCCCCTTGGTACGCTTTCTGGCTAACACCTTATTAAATTAACGCTCGCCATGCAGAACAGTCAATACAACACCCTCGAAGATATCGAGTTGCGCAAAGACGAGTTACGTGCTCAGCTCAGCGACAATTCCCAAAAGGTCAGCACCTTGTGGCGTGGTCTCTGGGTGCCTCAGAAAGCAGAAAGCAAGGGCGAACTCATTGCCAACCTCATCAGCAACAGCATCACTGCCATCGATGCCTTCATCCTGGCGCGTAAACTGATGAAGACCTACGGCTGGCTCTTTGGCCGCGGCAAGCGCAAATAAAAAAAACTTCAGAACCTGCAAGGACATCATCAGCGTCCTGTAAGTTCTGAAGTTTTTTATTCACAAACTATACTATTCGTTACGGACAACCGCAACCAATAGACTTTACATAAACAGAAAAAGACCGATGAGAAGACAACTATTAACCTTGCTCTGTGCTATGGCTACCATGGCTACGGAGGAACAGATTCAGACCAATGCGGGCATACAGTATCTGCAGTGTATGCCTAAAGACATGTCGACGGACTTCAGCGACCTCAGCAACACGTATTTCCTGGCAGACTCGCTGGTGGCGTTCGACAAGGATAAAGGTGAGGGACTGCTGCAAGGACTTCCCCGATGCGGCATACGACAACGACCCGGCACTGCGCATGAGCATCACGTTCCTGTCGCCAAGGACGGCACGCATCCGACTGCTGACAACGCCTGTAGTGCCTAAAGAGTCTGATGCCGACGACCCGATGCTGGCCTTCTCCCCTAACCTCTCGACGAAGGCCGGCGGTGTGAAGACGACGGAGACGGACAATGCCGTATGCTACCAGTCTGCCTACGGCACCATCGAGGTGCAGCGCTTCCCCTTCCGTCTGGTGTTGAAGGATGCCAAGGGCAAGATACTGACACAGACGCGCCATCTCATCGACAACGACTCCACACAGGTCAAGCTGTTGCCGTTCTCGTTCATCAAGCGCGGCAGCGACAACTCCCGCTCAGTGAACCCCGTATTCCTGCTGTCGCCTGGTGAGCGCATCTATGGTTGCGGCGAGTCGTTCACCTCGCTGAACAAGGTCGGCCAAAAGGTTCATCTCAGCGTCACCGACCCGCAAGGCCCTGAGACCGACGGCATGTACAAGCCCGTGCCCTTCTACTTCTCCAATCGTGGCTATGGCATCTTCATGCACACTGCCGCACCCGTCACTGCCGACTTCGGTGCTTCCTACATTGGTGCCCAGCGCCTGTTCATGGCAGACGAGCAGATAGACCTCTTCGTATTCTTTGGCGAGCCTAAGGACATTCTCGACGAGTACACCAACGTGACTGGCAAGAGTCCTATGCCACCGCTGTGGAGCTTTGGCACGTGGATGAGCCGCATCACCTATTTCTCGCAGGAGGAAGGTCTCGACATCGCCAAGAAGCTGCGCGCCAACCGCATACCTGCCGATGTCATCCACTTCGACACGGGGTGGTTCGGCACCGACTGGCAGTGCGACTACGAATTTGCACGCGACCGTTTCCCCTCGCCCGAGAAGATGCTGAAGCAGCTGGCCAAGGACGGCTTCCACACCTGTCTGTGGCAACTGCCCTACTTCACGCCCAAGAACCGCTTCTTCCCTGAAATCATCGACAAGGGACTGCACGTCAAGAATGCCACTGGCGGCATGCCTGTAGAGGACGCCATCCTCGACTTCACCAATCCGGAAACGGTCGACTGGTACCAGTCGAAGATTACCAATCTGCTGAGACAGGGCGTGTCGACCATCAAGTGCGACTTCGGAGAGGCAGCACCCTACAACGGCTTCTACCACAACGGGCACGGCGGACTCTACGAGCACAACCTCTATCCGTTGCGCTACAACAAGGCACTATGGGAGGCCGTAGAGCGTCAGTATCCTGGCGAAGGTATCATCTGGGCACGCTCCGCATGGGCAGGATCGCAGCGCTATGCCCTGCACTGGGGAGGCGATGCGGCCACAAACAATATCGGCATGCTGGGCGACCTGCGTGGCGGACTCTC
>OMQN01000016.1 GCA_900313235.1 uncultured Prevotellaceae bacterium
TATCAGACGCGCACTGTCACTAAGTATGTAAAGCCCTTGACTGCTCAGACCTCTCCAGTAATCGACCAAAAGGTAATGGATAATCAGATCATTGAGAATAATGCCGAACAAGCGGCTTGTTCCATGCTATGCGATAACATTCCTTATGCCCTATTGGCCACCCCATGAAGTTGATAATAATACGAAATAAATATGCCCAAGAAAACCATCATCACCATCCTGCTCACCCTCGTCGCAATGGCGGGGCAGGCACAAATCAAATGTCATGTTGTTGGGACTGTTGCAGACGGTGTGGAGCGCCAGACATTCTACATAGCGCAGCAAAGCACTGCAGACTATAATAATAAAGAATGGAAGGAGGTAAATGTAAAGGATGGATGTTTCGCCCTCGACATTGAAGCCGACAAGACGGAGATGTACGAAATCATAGAAGACCATTTCCAAGGCGGGCACTTCGCCCTCTTTCTTCTGGAGAACGACACGGTACGTATCGATATCACACCCGATGACGATGGTGCACGTCTGGAGGTAGTTGCTGGAGGACCTGAGCAGGAGAAGTGGCTGAAGATGCAACGTATGTCCAAAGACATCTTCTTTCAAGAGGCAGAGGCATTAGATCACAAACTAGACTCCATGTATGATAATAACCTCCTCTATTCCGAGGCATATAATCGCTTGATGGAGGAGCGCAAAACGTATGACCGTGCTAATCCCGACCACGTTCATGCCCTTGAAGTAATCTACGCACGAAGAGACTCTATGCTGCACGATAAAAGTGCCTACTCGCCAGAGGGTCGTAAATTGATGCAAGCAAACGACTCACTTCATGCACAGGTTGACGCCTGGATAAAAGCTTACAAAGCCGACCATCCGATGCTCTACGGGTTGCTTAACTTGGAGACAAGCATGCGATATACATACGATGACATAAACGAGGCGCAGCCTTATCTAGACGAATACCATCAGCTATATGAGCACCTTTTCCCAGAGCATCCTGCTCACCGCCGCATCGCATTAAAAGAACGTGGACTTCGCCTGCAGCCAGGACAGCCATACTTTGACGATTACGAAGCCGCAACTGTCGATGGAGAGACCGTCAGCGTCGGCTCTCTCTATCGTGGACAAGTAGCCATCATCATTATGTGGGGATCTTGGTGTGGTCCATGTCGCGCCCATGCCAAGGCACTCATCCCCATCTATGAAAAATACCATGATGCTGGACTTACCGTTGTTGCCATTGCCCGCGAGTGGAACATGGACTCCTTCCGCAGTGCCATGGAGCGTGATAAATACCCGTGGCCCAGCCTTGTGGACTACGAAGACAAATACAGTGTGTGGGAGAAGCATGCTAACAAGGGCGGATCTGGCAAGATTCTGCTCATCGACCGCGATGGCACTATCCTCTCAACCTCCAGCGATGCTCAAGAGTTAGAACCAATAATCAAAAAAGCACTAAACATATAATAAAACATGAACAAGCATCAATCAAAGGGACTGCAGGTTTTGAAGTGAACCCAGAAAGTTGGACACAACTGAAAGGTTCACTTCAGAACTTTGATTCACGCTAAGGAGTTGTATCAGTTGACCTGCCCCTCGTGATTCGTTGATCCACGAATCAGAAGTGTCATTCCTTTGTGCCCTTATAACTTATCAAAATCTATTCTTCCACCTATTATTCGGGGTTTGCTTTTGTACTGAGGACTTAGAACATTTCTTTTACTATCAGTCCATTTACATTTTATTCCTGCAAGAAACAATAAGATTTGTGGTAAATTGTCTGTCAATATCGGATTGTTTACTGAATTATGAATACATGTAATTATGTCAGGATAATTATCTTGATATTTTCTGGAACACCATATCCACATAGGAACTTCGAATTCATTCTTTGCCTGTGTCTTTGTGGGAGTTTGAAACAGGCGCCCGTGAACAGGCAACTCATCATAAACTTCTTCTCCGTGGTCTGATAGGTATATAATAACTGCATTATCATTTTCGTGTAGGGATAACAAGCTATCAAGAACTTCGTCATTGTATTTTGTCGCATTGTCATAATGCATAACAATTCTCTTAGCTTCTTTATCAATTGTCCTTTCTGAATAATCTTTTTCCGAAAATGTCGCTTTTGAATGGGGATAACGCATGGAATACTCGAAATGCTGTCCTATCAGATGAATAATATCTAAAGTGTAATTAGCATAACCCCTTTCTGACTTATAGTTCTTAAATTGTTCGACTATTCCCATGTCATATTTTGACGACCTCTGATTTCGATAATCAAATAACGAATCGCTAAGCTCGCTATCTGCAAGAAAGAAATTTCCTGCTTGATTGGTCGCACCTTTGAGAAAACCCTTAAGAAGATATTGGTTTGAGAAAAACGAGACAGTATAACCTGCTCGTCTGAATAATATGGGAAATAATGGGTAGGCTGTTATTTTCTCATCATTCCCCGATTCCCATA
The DNA here is from genome assembly GCA_900313235.1 of uncultured Prevotellaceae bacterium. Classification (GTDB taxonomy): domain Bacteria; phylum Bacteroidota; class Bacteroidia; order Bacteroidales; family Bacteroidaceae; genus Prevotella. The sequence continues at coordinate 2,465 of OMQN01000016.1, forward strand.
GTGAAAAAATATCGAGAAACACATTACTTGTAATATTCCAAGGTGTTATGGCATTGGAGAATGGAAAAAGTTCACCTCGATTCTTTCTTTCTTGCTGCAAAGGAGTCGTTGGTATGTGATATCCATAAAGAGAAGAGTGATGTTTGTTATAACTTTCACCGATAATCAATACAATATGTGGAGAGGTATAAGAGCAACTATCAATATCTGTCGTAAATGTTGATAGTTTTATTCTATCCAGTATTTCGGATGATTGAGTTGATGCATAATAAGCAAAAGCAATACGATGAAGAGGAGTAGGAACCTCTTCATGGTAATGTCTAAATATTAAGCCCTCAATTTTCTCTATGTTTTGTTTCTGAAGAAACAGTTGGACATATCTGAATGTTGTCGGCACCTCTGCCAAAATACAGAACAAAAGAATAATGATTCCCGTTATTTTGAGCTTCCTGCTATAAATAGGAGATATTTTCCATCTACAAAAAAGGCAGATTGGCAGGATTATGACAAGAATCAATAAGAATGTAATGCGCCAATGCAATAGAATATATCCTCCAACAAAAGTGGAAAGGAATTCACAAGTTTCACGAGTATTACTTAGAAACAAACTTCTTAGTATCTGAGGAGTTATGGGTGTCCCGAAGAATTCTTGGCAATAGCAATCGACAATACATAATCCGAGAAATAACTCTCCGACAACAAGTTGAACGAAAGGACGAATGGTGTTGGAACAATATTTTGTTGGCCAACTCAACAGAAGGGCTGTTACTATAGGAGCTGTAAAAGCATGAATATTTAGCCTGTTTGTCATGTCGATACACGACAAACAGGCTATTAAGAGAACTACAAATAGAATTCTATACTTTGACTCCACTATTGTTTCGTGAGAGTCCATCCAAGATCATCGCCATAATCATCAAAGTAGATAAACATTGTATCATCTTCTATTTCGAAGAATAGAATAGTGTTGCTATGACCAGAAGAATAGGAATAACTGTCTTTGTTATCATTTATAATAATGATGCCTTTGTATTTACCCTCCATTTCGTAGGTAAAACTTCCCCTATTTGTTTCAGTCCCAGAATATGAGTCATAATAACGAGAAATCCATGTTCCTGAGCCTCCACTCTTAAATGTTAAGGAAAGAGTTTCTTTGTGACTAGTTCCTGACCATGTGCCAACGACACCTTTTTTAGTGCCACTGCCACTGTCATTGCTGTCATCGTCGCCACAGGCAACAAAACCTGTACTCAGCATTGCAACAATAACAAAAGCAAACAAACTCCAAATAATGTTTTTTTTCATAATTCTTCTTTTTTATATTAGAGACAGAAGCCCAATGTTATGCTTGTCGTGTTAACTTTAGTCTTTTTACGTATTTCAGAGAAATCAGAACCATAGGAAATACCAACATAATACTGCTTATTGAAATAGGCATTCAGACCGATGTGCCAGCCAATTTGAAAGCGTTTAAATGTTGCATCCTCATCTCCCATGTCCTTCTTGTCAAATACATCCTTTTTTATTTTGCCAAAATTATCTTCCCAATCATCATCGTCAATGGTATAACCACTTTTCATGTTTTTTTCGGTTTTCATAGAACCAAGTGCATTGAAGCGGAAATCCACTCCAGCAAAAGGCGCAAGCGAAATACTACTGTTGGGTAAATCCCAAACATATGTGAGACTTACAGGAACTTTCGCAGAGAACATACTGAACTTTTCTTCAGGATCACAATAATCATTCTTTTTTAATATTTTTAAGTCATCTATCCAGTTCCATGTAGCGAATGAATATTGGACAGCCAACCCTGCTTCAAGATAGATAGGTGTACTTGGAGCAATTGCAAAAGCCTTGCTGAAACCTGCTGTAATACCTGTAAAAGACAAGTCTTCGGCACCGTCGACATCGGAAACTACCTTACTGGGATTGTACTGTACAAAGAACGAACTCCATCCCTCAGAACTAGCACTCGTTGACGAAGCACTAGAAGAAGCGTTTGTAAACTGTGCATTAGCACTAGAACTGATAGCCAACAGAGCAGCTACTGCATAATACTTAATCGTTTTCATAATAATAATTGTTTTTAGTTATAAAATAAGTAATGTATTCTTAATATGCAAAATCCATCTTCCAGACATTTGCCGTTCCCGTTGCAGAACCTCGCTGTGAAACAAAGTAAATGGACTGACCGTCTTTGCTCCATACTGGACTAAGATCATCTGCAGCATGGTATGTTAATTGTACAAGATGTGTTCCGTCAACATGACATGCAAACAAATCTGTATTAAAATACTGCTGTTTCCCATTCATCAACACACTACTTCCCACAAACAAAACCCATCTGTTATCAGGAGAAAGGCTTGGTGTAGTGAAACTACGGTTCGGATCACTGACTATGCACTCTTCTATGCCTGTTTGATAGTTTACTCGCCAAATTTCTCCTCTACCATCAGCATTGATTCGCGTACATAAGATAATGTTTTCGTCTTTCGATGGGTAAGGATTCATTCCCTTAGTATAGCTTGACAAGAAATTGCTATTGATGTCGTAACTCCAAATACTAGTACCATTATTCTCCAAACGTGCAAAGAATATATTCTTCATGTTGTTTGAATAGATTGGCGAATAGTCTTTATTACTACCGGTTATCTGTCGACAAACATAGCCGCTCGTAGAACTTGTCTGGAAGATTTGATTCAATTTCCCATTTGTTTCTGAAAAACATATATATTTACCATCTGGTGAATACGAGAAGTCAAGTACTGCTTGTCTGTTAGTTCTTTGTACAGAAGCTCCTTGCTTACCGATGTCTTTTATGAAAATATTAGTTGTGTTATTACGGAAGGACAGATATGCCAATTGTTTTCCATCGATGGATATGTCTAAAATTCGGTTAGACAACCAGTTGACTCCTTTAGGAGTGCGTTTTACTTGGGGCATACAAACATAATCATTATCTGTAGTTATCTGTGTAAAATTATTGCCTGACTCTTCGTTTACTTGAATCACAGAATAATCTACCTGTGCATACACCATTGTTGGTATCAACATAATGAGAAACAAAAACTTTTTTCGATTCATTTTGATCGTTATTTATCGGTTAGAAAATATGTCTAATGCAATAGAGAAAATGCAAGAATGGCGTGGTCATTCTCATGCACTTACCTTGGGGCGAGCCTAGGAAATCGGAACCCCTCACTACATTATAAGAATGCTCCACGCCAAAGCGTGTGCATAGCCTTTTGTAGTGCAGGAAAGTCACTTTCCAGACCATCCCTTTGCTTCTAAATCGTACTATTCCAAAATTAGTTTCCTAGGCTACTTCGGTAAGTGCGAAATAATAAGCTAATGCATCTATGACTCAGGATTTATCCCCCAAGTCGTTTGCAAATGTAAACAAAAAAATTGATTTAACAATAAAAAAAACAAAAAAAATGATTGATACGTTGATTTTTATAAGAGTATATGCGATTGGGGTTCCCTAAATGGCATAGAAACTAACACCTGATATCTGAAAGAAATTTGTATTAATGCAACATTTTGAGCGAATCACGGGACTCCTTGATCCGCTTTTATCTTAATATCGCTCGTTACATTTTATTAATATGTGGCCTGTGCTTGGGATAATCCAATGAAAACAAATGCAAAGAACAATACCAGGATGACGAATCTCACCCAATTAAGGATTCTGTGGATTCTTTCTGCTTTTTCTATTTTCATATTTTCGCTTGCCAACCGTTAGTGGTTGACATTGCAAAGATATGCGGAGCATGTTGCAATAGTGTGTCAAAAGTATGATAGAACGGTTACGACGCCGTTTGTAACAGGATTGTAACATCAGCGTAACGGTGGTGTAACAAGATTGCGATACCTTTGTAGCGAAAAATAGAAAGTAATGGAATTGATTATCAACATTTTCTCTCTCGTCGGTTCGCTGGCATTGTTTCTCTTCGGCATGAAGACCATGTCGGAGGGCCTGGAGAAGTTTGCGGGCGACCGCCTGCGCAGCATCCTGGCAGCGATGACGAAAAACCGCGTGATGGGTGTGCTGACGGGTGTGCTCATCACGGCACTCATCCAATCGTCGAGTGCCACCACGGTGATGGTAGTGAGTTTTGTGAATGCCGGACTGATGACACTGGCACAGTCGATAGGTGTCATCATGGGTGCCAACATCGGTACGACGGTGACGGCATGGATTATCTCGGCAGTGGGCTTCAAGGTGAACATTGCAGCCTTTGCCATCCCCCTGCTTGCCATCGGCATGCCGCTCATCTTCAGCAGCAAGGGCAACCGCAAGAGCATGGGCGAGTTCGTCTTCGGCTTCTCGTTCCTGTTCATGGGACTGTCGTTCCTGCAGGAGGCTGCCACGGCGATGAACATCGGCGACATGGTGGCGGGCATGCTGGCCCATGTGCCACAGGACTCGTTCTTCACCATCCTGCTGTTTGTCATCGTGGGTGCACTGGTGACAATGATTGTGCAGGCCTCTGCCGCCACGATGGCCATCACGCTGATGCTCTTCGGCATGAACATCCCCGGTTTCGGATTCGAGCAGGTAGCGGCTCTGGCGATGGGTCAAAACATCGGTACGACCATCACCGCCTTCATGGCGTCGCTCACGGCTAACACACAGGCACGCCGTGCTGCCTTGGCCCACATGTTCTTCAACGTCTTCGGTGTGGTGGCGTTCCTCATCGTGTTCTACCCTGCCTGCGACGCCGTCAGCTGGTTTGTCGACAACGTGCTGGGCGGAGGCAACGACCTCTACAAGCTCTCGACCTTCCATACCGCCTTCAACATCATCAACACACTGCTGCTCATCGGCTTTGTCCATCAGATTGAGATGCTCGTATGCCGTGTGCTGCCGATGAAGGAGCAGGACGAGGACCACCGACTGAAGTTCATCTCCGGCGGTCTGCTCTCCACTGCCGAGTTAAGCATCATGGAGGCCCAGAAGGAGATAGAGAACTTTGCCGAGCGCTGCCACAGGATGTTCGGCTTCGTCACCGACCTGATGCAGACGGGCGACGAGGTGGCGTTCAACAAGACCTTCTCGCGCATTGAGAAGTACGAGAACATCACCGACTCGATGGAGATGGAGATTGCCGCCTACCTGAACAAGGTGAGCGAGGGGCGACTGTCGGATGCCTCGAAGACACAGATACAGAAGATGCTGCGCCAGATATCGGAACTGGAGAGTATCGGCGACTCGGTGTATAACCTGGGGCGCACGCTGAACCGCCATAGGCTGAACTGCCACGACGCCTTCACCCCAGAGCAGATACAGCACATGCAGACGATGATGGGTCTCGTGGACGGTGCACTCACCGAGATGCAGAAGCGCATCGCCGCACCCGTGGCTCGTCCAACCACCTCGTACAACATAGAGCACGAAATCAACAACTACCGCACGCAGCTGAAGAACCAGAACATGTACGACGTCAATGCGGGCCTCTACGGCTATCAGCTCGGCGTGTTCTACGTCGACTTCATCTCCGAGTGCGAGAAGCTCGGCGACTACGTGATGAACGTGGTGCAGGCAGGCAAGGGTCTGAACAACGACTACGAGGGTCGTCCTCAACCGTAGCCTTGTTCAATGCGCCATTCGCCAGACGAACGGGGCGGTTTCCGTTAGAACCTTGCAAGGGTGAAGCGGATGGTGAGCCCTCCACCAGGAGTCAGTTGTGCAGTTGTTGTTCCTCCGTGAACGGCAACTGCATTTTTCACGATGGCGAGGCCAAGGCCGGTGCCGCCGAGTTTGCGCGAGCGACCCTTGTCGGTGCGGTAGAAGCGCTCAAAGAGGTGATCGAGGTGTTGCGGTTCTACGCCAGGACCGTTGTCGCTGACGGTGAACTCGTAGAAATGGCGGCCTTCATGCTCTATGGCTGTGCAGGAGATACGCAGAAGTGAAGCCCCTGTGGCATAGGCAATGGCATTGTCAATAAGGTTGCGGAAGATGCTGTAGAGGAGGCTTGCGTCGCCCTGCACCTCGACATGCTGTGGCACGTGGAGCGACGGTGTGATGCCCTTGTCTTGAAGTTGCAGAGCGGTATCGTCAAGCGCACTCTGTATGACTTTCAACACATTGACGGGGTGGTACTCATCGTGAGTCTTCGTCCTGTTGTCGTCCATCTCGTCGAGCTTGGTGAGTGCACTCATGTCTTGCAGCAGCTTGTTCATGCGCTCGCTCTGTGCATAACAGCGCTCCAGGAAGTGCTTCTTCTTGTCTTCGGGCATCTCCGGATGGTCGAGCATGCTCTCTAGAAAACCGTGGATGCTGGAGGCGGGGGTCTTCAGTTCGTGGGCGGCATTCTGGGTGAGCTGGCGCTTGATGCGTACCTTGTCCTCCTCAGAATGGCGGAGCTTCCAGTAGAGCATGATGATGGTGTGACTGATGTCGCCCAACTCGTCGTCGGGCAGGCGGCGCTCTAACTCGTGGTCCAACTGCTCACCCTGTTCGGCCTTGACGGCAAACTCACGCAGATAGCCGATGTGGCGGCTGATGCGGTGGGTGATGTAGTAGAGCACGATGCCCAGGAGCAGTGTCAGACAGGCGGCATAATAGATATAGGTGTTGTCAGCCTGAAGGGAGCGCGTCAACTCGGCAGAATAAGGAACGGCAGCACGCACGATGACGTTGCCGAAGAGGGTGGCAGAATAGAAATAGGTGGCGTGGGTCGACTGCGAAAGGCGCTTGATGTCGTAGCCGTTGCCGTCGCGCAACGCCTGTTGGATTTCCGTACGCTGCAGGTGGTTGCCCAGCGAGTCTACGTTTGTCTCGTAACTGTCAAGGAGTACTCGCCCCTTCTTATCGATGATGGACACACGGAGCCCTTCCATGTTTTGGCGTTTTACATAGTCGCGAAACAGGCGGTTGTTGGTCAGGCTGTCCTCACCAAGCGTCTGCACCATCTCGTAGTTGTACATCTGAAGGCGTGAGTGCAGGATGTCAATCTTGTAGACCTTCTCACGCTGGTACTGATAGATGCTGAAGCAGACGGCAAAGAGCAGGAACACGCCGCCAATGCTCAGCAGCAGGTTGCGCTGGAACGATTTACTTTTCAAAGCAGTAGCCATAACCCACACGTGTTTTGATTTGTTTGCCATAACGGCCTATCTTCTTGCGCAGCCGGGTAATGTTGACATCTACCGTGCGGTCGAGTACCAGCACATTCTGCGGCCAACAGTATTTCAGCAGGTCCTCGCGTGAGAACACCTTGCCGGGGTGCTGCAGGAAGAACGACAACAGTTCGAACTCCAGCTTGGTGCATATCAGTTCCTCGCCATCGAGGGTGACGGTCTTCGCATTCAGGTCGAGGGCAATGCCCTCGTAACAAACCCTGCTGTCAGTGCTCGTCATGGGTTGTTGGGACTGTGACAGAGCCGAGCGCCTGAGCACCGCACGGACTCTTGCCTTTACCTCCTTCATACTCAGCGGCTTGGCAATATAGTCGTCTGCGCCGATGTTCAGTCCCTTCACCAGATTGTCTTCACTGTCGAGTGCCGTGATGAAGATGATAGGTATCTGCGCTGTAACAGGATTGTCCTTCAACTTTCGTGCCATCTGGAATCCAGACATCTCGCCCATCATCACATCCAGCAGAATCAGTGCAAACTCTTGCAGAGGGAGCGCTAAGGCCTCCTCAGCCGAGTTAGCGGTCACCACCTCATACCCCTCTGTTTCAAGGTTATACTGCAATATCTCGCAGATGTCTAATTCATCGTCAACAACAAGAATCTTCATAAAACTATAGAATCATTGCGCGTAAATACTGGCATTCATTCGGCCACAAAGATAGCGCTTTTTTCTGAAACAAACAAATTTCATGCATTACAATATGATGACATTGTCTGACGGACGATGGCGACCCCCAAGAAGTAAAAAAGATAGCCGCTTGCTGAGCGGCTATCTCCTTATATAATAATAGGTATAGATTACTTGAACATCAGCTGGGCAAACTGATAGAGGCTGCGACGCCATGTGTGCCACTCATGGGCTGTGCCGGGTGACTCGTAGCCTACGGCATTCATGCCGAGCTGTTCCTTGATTTTCTGAGCGGCCTCAACACACCCCATGTTCTCCTTGCCGCCACCACTCATGAAGAGCAGTTTGACGTTCTTGGCAAAGCCCTCAGAGGCCTTCACCTGGTCTACACTCCACGCACCACTGCTGAAGGAGCCTACATAGGCGAACTTCTCAGGATTGGCGAGAGTAATCTCGCGAGCCTGCATGCCACCCATAGAGAGACCTGCATAGGCACGATGCTGAGCATCGGCAATGACGCGGTAGTTCTTCTCGACCATAGGGATGATGTCGTTGAAGAGCACATTCTTGAAACCTTCGGAGAAGCCACCAAAGCCACGACGAGGACCGCCCTGCCCTAGAGCACCCTGCGGACGGGGACCCTGTGGACGCTGACCTGCCTGGGGACGCTGGCCTGCCTGAGGACGTGGTCCGCCAAAGCCGAAGCCTCCCTGTTCACCAGGACGACGGGCATTCAGGCCATTGTCCATGACGACGATGCAAGGCTCAGCCTTACCCTCGGCAATGAGGTTGTCGAGAATCTGGGCAGTATGGCCCTGCTCAGCCCATCCGTACTCGTTCTCACCCATGCCATGCTGCAGGTAGAGCACGGGGAACTTCTTCGTAGGATTGGCGAAATAGGCAGCAGGCAGATAGACGTGGCAGCGACGCATCTTCTCCGTATAGGTAGACCAGTAGAACACCTCGCTCATAGAACCCTGGGGCACGTTCTTCACCTGCCAGAAGTCCTCGTCGGCAGAAGGTATCTCTATGCCGCTACCCCAACGGCTAGCGCCATAGAAGTAGAGACTGTTAGGATCGGGCACTGAGGCACCGTCGATGTTCAGCTGATAGTAGTGGAAGCCCTCGTCCTGAGGTTCGGAGGTACCTGTCCACACGCCATTATCGTCCTTGGTCATCTCGTAGATTTTACCAGCGATGTCCAGTCCTACGAACTTAGCATCGGGGGCCTTGACCTGTGCACGCACCATGCGCTGTGAGTTTACCATGGGATACTGCTTGTTGTCCTGGTTGCTTGTGGCAGGCTTGAAGTCTTCTGTGACGTTAGTAGTTACTGAAGGAACTTTCGGGTTCTCTCTGGGAGCACCGAACTGGGCTGACGCTGTCAGACATGAGAGCGCCATCAATGACAGAATAGTTTTTCTCATAAGTATTTTTGATTCATGTGTTGATAAAAATATGTTTCGTACCTTTTGACGACACTTGTGGTCAAAAGTAAAACAGGCAACCCGCAATGTTATAGAACATTAACAGTTAAGGGGAAAAAGTGCGGAATACCATATTTTAGGTATTGCACAGGTGCGAGAAATGCCGTACCTTTGCACCGTGATTAATAGCACACTGGTTTTTTATTAAAAGTAATAAACTTCAGTTTGAAAGACAACCACATAAAGTATTTGTTTAGTTTAGTAACAGGGCTAGCCGTGAGGTTAGCCCTTTATGTTTGCACAGGGAAAACGGACAATATCTCTATAAAACAGGAATAAATATAGAGGTTTTCGTAAATTATTTCTACCAAACTAAAAATAATCGGAAAAATATTTCTCTATTTCGTCGATATTTTCTACCTTTGCACCGAGAAAAAAGACAAAACTATAAAGTAACAAGCCAATGAGAAAAGGATTAGTGGTTCTGATGGCCCTGGCCAGCATAGGCGTTCACGCACAGAAACAGTGGACGCTGAAAGACTGCATAGACTATGCCATGCAGAACAACATCACACTAAAGCAGGCCGTGCTGAAGAAGCAGTCGGCCACGGAAGACCGCAAGCAGACGAAGGCTGCACTGCTGCCCTCGCTGACGGCGACAACCAACCAGTCGCTGGCATATGCTCCCTGGATGGAGGGGGTGAACGTGAAGAAGGGTTCGTATAGCGGCACCTATGGCATCAATGCCCAGTGGACGGTATGGAACGGCGGTCAGAACACCAACGCCCTGAAACAGAACACGCTGGCTGAACAGCAGGCAGAACTGTCGGCACAAGAGACGGCTAACAGCATCCAGGAGCGCATCGCACAGTTGTATGTACAGATACTCTATATGAACGAGGCCATCGAGGTGAACCGCCAGAGTCTGGAGGCCTCGAAGAAGAACGAGGAGCGCGGCAAGACCATGCTGGAGGTGGGCAAGATGTCGAAGGCCGACCTGGCACAGTTGACTGCCCAGCGCGCCACTGACGAGTATAACCTGGTGGCTGCCCAGAGCAACCTGGCAGACTACAAGCTGTCGCTGAAACAGCTGCTGGAGATTACCGACGACCCGACATTCGACATCGCCATGCCAACAGCCAGCGACGAACAGGCACTGGCTGCCATTCCTGCGCTGCAGGGTGTCTACGAACAGGCTCTGCTGACGCGTCCGGAGATAAAGAACCAGGAGTTGGCCATCACCAAGACCGAGCTGCAGATTAAGTCGGCCAAGGGCGGCTACATGCCAACGGTCAGCGTGACAGGCGGTGTGGGTACCAGCACGTCGTCGCGCAACGACAACGGCTGGGGCGAGCAGATGAAGACCAACTTCGACGCCACGGTGGGAGTGGGTGTCAGCATACCGCTGATTGACGGCAGAAAGAACAAGACTGCCGTGAACAAGGCAAAGATACAGCGCGAGCAGGCGCTGCTGAGTCAGCAGGACGCCCGCAAGGAACTGTATACCACCATCGAAGGTTTCTGGCTGGACGCCCAGAGCAACCAGCAGAAGTTCCGTGCTGCGAAGGTCAGCGCCGACAGCGAACAACAGTCGTACGACCTGCTGTCTGAGCAGTTCCAGTTGGGACTGAAGAACATCGTGGAGCTGATGAACGGCAAGACGAACCTGCTGCAGGCACAGCAGAACAAATTGCAGTCGAAGTACACCACGATACTGAATATCCAACTGCTGAAATTCTATCAAGGGGAACAAATCAATATATAAGATATGAAGAACAAGAAGATATGGATGGGCATAGGTGCAGTAGTCATCGTAGCCCTTGTCATCTGGATGTTCTCGGGTGGCAAGAAAGAAGAGGAGGTGACGTTTGAGACCGCCAAGGTGGAACGTCAGAACATTCACACCACGATAACCGCTACGGGTACTATCGAGCCTGTCACCTCGGTGACGGTAGGTACACAGGTGTCGGGTATCGTGTCGAAGCTGTATGTCGACTACAACAGCGTCGTCAAGAAGGGACAGGTCATTGCCGAACTGGACCGTACCAATCTGACCAGCGAACTGAACCGCGCCAAGGCCGAGTTGACCAGCGCCCAGAGCACGCTGAACTACGAGACTGCCAACTTCAAGCGCTACCAGACGCTGTTTGACAAGGGTCTGGTGAGTGCCAACGACTATGAGAGTGCCAAACTGTCGTACGAGAAAGCTCGCCAGACGGTTAACTCGGCACGGGAGAGCGTGCAGAAGGCACAGACCAACCTGGGGTATGCTACCATCACCTCGCCCATCGACGGTGTGGTGCTGTCGAAATCGGTAGAGGAAGGTCAGACGGTGGCCGCCTCGTTCAACACCCCTGAGCTGTTCAACATCGCACAGGACCTGACAGACATGCGCGTCATTGCCGACATCGACGAGGCTGACATTGGCGGTGTCAAGGAGGGTCAGCGCGTAACATTCACCGTCGACGCCTTCCCCGATGACAAGTTTGAGGGACAGGTGACACAGGTACGCCAAGAGGCAACCACCACGAGTAATGTAGTGACTTACGAGGTAGTAGTGTCGGCTCCCAACAAGGACCTGAAGCTGAAGCCCGGACTCACAGCCAACATCACCATCTATACGTTGGAGAAGAACGACGTAGTGGCAGTGCCCAGCAAGGCGCTGCGCTTCATGCCCAACGAGGCACTGCTGAAGAAGGGCGAGCAGATAGAGGACGTGGAGGCTCCGCTGAAGGTGTGGACACTGGAGGGTAACACCTTCAAGGCTCACAAGGTGGAGACGGGCATCACCAACGGTCTGCTGACGGAGATTGTCAGCGGCATCGGTGAAGGTAGCGAGGTGCTGGTAGACTTCAGCATCAGCGGTAGCGAGGAGCCACAACAGCAGCAGGCCACCAACCCCTTCATGCCGCGACCCAGAAACAGACAGCAACAAAGCGGTGCTGGCGCACAGCAGCCGAAGAGGTGAGAGGGCTGAGGGCTGAAGGAAGAAGTAAGATATATGAGGTATGAATGAAGAGAAAAAAGTTGTTATAGAACTGCAGAACGTGAAGCGCTACTTCCAGGTGGGCAGCGAGACGGTGAAAGCGCTGAGGGGCGTATCGTTCAAGATCTATGAAGGTGAATTCGTCACCATACAGGGTACGTCAGGTTCGGGCAAGTCGACGCTGCTGAACCAGCTGGGGTGCCTGGACACGCCAACGAGTGGCGAGTACCTTCTGGACGGCATCTCCGTGCGCACCATGTCGAAGACACAGCGCGCCCATCTGAGGAACAGGAAGATTGGCTTCGTGTTCCAGAACTACAACCTGCTGGCGAAGACCACTGCGGTAGAGAATGTAGAACTGCCCCTGATGTACAACTCGGAAGTATCTGCCGAGGAGCGTCACCAACGTGCCGTAAAGGCCCTGGAGGCGGTAGGTCTGGGCGACCGACTGTATCACAAGTCGAACCAGATGTCGGGAGGACAGATGCAGCGTGTCGCCATAGCCCGTGCACTGGTCAACGCCCCCGCTGTGTTGCTGGCCGACGAGGCGACGGGTAACCTGGACACGCGCACCTCGTTCGAGATGCTGGTGCTGTTTCAGGAACTGCATCGCCAAGGGCATACCATCATCTTTGTGACCCACAACCCTGAGATTGCGGAATATTCCAGTCGAAACATCAACCTGCGCGACGGCAAGATTCGTGAGGACACCATCAACGAGAACATCAAGTCGGCAGCAGAAGCCCTGGCGAAGTTGCCTGCACCAGTTGACGATTGATGTAAGAAGTAAGATGTAAGCAGAAAGACAATGAATTTAACAAACCTATTTAAAATAAGCATCAGGGCGGTAGCCAACAACAAGATGAGGTCGTTCCTCTCTATGTTGGGTATCATCATCGGCGTGGCAGCCGTCATCATTATGATGTCAATAGGACAAGGCTCGAAGGAGAACATCCGCAAGGAACTGTCGACCATGGGCACCAACTTGCTGACCATACGTCCTGGAGCCGACATGCGTGGTGGCGTACGCCAAGACCCGTCGGCAATGCAGACGCTGAAGATGGCAGACTATGAGCGCATCATCCGCGAGAAGAAATTCGTGACGAAGGTGTCGCCAGAAGTCACCGCCAGCGGACAAGTCATCTACGGTAACAACAATACGAACACCTCGATGTATGGCGAGTCGACAGAGTATCTGGACATCAAACAGTGGAACGTAGAAGAAGGAGAGTGCTTCACTGACGAGGACATCAAGAAGGCCGCCAAGGTGTGCGTCGTTGGTGCCACCGTTGTCAAGGAGCTCTTTGGCACTACCGACCCCATTGGTAAGACCATCCGCTTCAAATCGATTCCTCTGCGCATCATCGGTGTGCTGAAGACAAAGGGTTACAACTCGTGGGGCATGGACCAGGACAACGTTATCATTGCCCCCTATACGACGGTGATGAAGCGCATTGCGGCACAGACCTACTTCTCAAGCATCGTCTGTTCGGCCATCACGGAGGAGCTGAGCGATGCTGCCATCGAAGAACTGACACAGATGCTGCGCGACAACCACAAGTTGAAAGGCGAGGCTGCCGACGACTTCACCATACGTTCTCAAGCTGAGATGATGCAGACCATGTCGTCGACGATGGACACGGTGACCATCATCCTCGTGGTGGCTGCTGCCTTCTCACTGCTCGTGGCAGGCATCGGCATCATGAACATCATGCTGGTAAGCGTCACCGAGCGTACAAAAGAGATTGGTCTGCGCATGGCGGTAGGTGCCACAGGACCTGTCATCTCGGTGCAGTTCCTGATAGAATCGGTACTCATCAGCGTCACGGGAGGACTCCTCGGCGTATTAGTAGGTGTTGCTGCCAGCACGCTGGTATCGTCGATGGGCATGCCGTCGAGCGTACCAGCATGGTCTATCTACGTTTCGTTCCTCGTATGTGTATTCATTGGTGTACTGTTCGGATATATCCCTGCACAGAAAGCCGCAAACATGGACCCCATAGAAGCTATAAGACATGAGTAAAGAAAAATATAATTTCAAGTTTTCCATCAACAAGCATCTGGCAGGGGCTTGTCACATGACACTCTGGGCGTATATGTTCCTGTCGCCTATGACGTTCTGGAGAGGTACGGGTATCACCCTACCTCACTATCTGATGGTCTCCATGCAACCTCTGTTGCTGATGATTGTGTTCTACATGAACTACCTGTATCTGACGCCCAAATTCTTCGTGGCAGGCAAGCACCGCTATGACCTGCTTATCAACGTCGTCATCATCACTGTGCTGGGCACATTCCTGCACTTCTGGATGGATTGGTCGAACGAGCTTTACATGCCCCATCTGGCCAACAGATACGACGACACGGTGAGTACAATAGCATACATCCTGAGAGACAGCCTCAACCTGGCCATCTTTGCCGCTGGTGCCACAGCACTGGCTCTGGCACGCCGCTGGGTGACTGCCGACCAGAGTCTGAAGGAGATGGAGGCTGCACGTGCACAGGCTGAGCTGCGCAATCTGCGTAACCAGATCAATCCGCACTTCCTGCTGAACACGCTGAACAACATCTATGCACTGACGGCCTTTGACACCGCCAAAGCACAGGAGACGATACAGGAACTGTCGAAGATGCTGCGCCACATCCTATACGACTATCAGCAGCCTACCGTGCCCCTGAACGACGAGATAGAATTCCTGGCGAACTATGTGAAGCTGATGCGCATCAGACTGGCAAAGACAGTGGACGTCAGCTTCAACACCGACATCCAGGACAGCAACGTCCAGATAGCTCCGATGATCTTCATCTCGCTGGTAGAGAACGCCTTCAAGCACGGCGTCAGCCCTACGGAGCGCTCGTTTATCCGTATCACCATCAGTGCCGACAAGCACTTCATATACTGTGACATACAGAACTCGAACCATCCGAAAACGGCATCGGACCACAGCGGTCACGGCATCGGACTGCAGCAGGTGGAACGCCGCCTGGAACTGGCCTACCCCAACCACTATACGTGGGAGAAAGGCACTAAAGAAAACAATACCATTTACTATTCAACAATAACCATCCAATTATGATTATCAACTGCGCAATTATTGATGACGAGCCTTTGGCAGCCGGACTGCTGAAGAGCTACGCAGAAAAGACCCCATTCCTGAACCTCATAGGCACCTATGGCAGCGCCGTAGAAGCCATGAAGGAACTACGTAATAATCCTGCACACCTGTTATTCCTTGACATACAGATGCCAGAACTCTCTGGTATTGAGTTTGCAAAGATTCTGCCCAAGGAGACGAAGATTATCTTCACTACCGCCTTCAAGCAGTATGCCATCGAAGGTTACAAGGTGTCGGCACTGGACTACCTGATGAAACCCGTCAGTTATGAGGACTTCCTGAAGGCTGCCAACAAAGCATTGGACTGGTTCTGCATCACACAGAAGAAGCAGACCTACGCTGCCGACCGCTTCATGTATGTGAAGAGCGACTACAAGTTGGTACGTGTGGCACTGGACGACATCCTCTATATTGAAGGGCTGAAGGACTACATCCGCATCTATCTGGCTGACGGTCAGAAGATTATGAGTCTGATGAACATGAAGAAGATGGAGGACTATCTGCCCCGTCCCGAATTCCTGCGCACACACCGCTCGTACATTGTCCACATGTCGAAAGCTGAAGCCATTGAGCGCTTCCGAATCGTCTTCGGTGACCAGTATCTGCCCATCTCCGACAGCTACAAGGAGGATGTACAGCAGTATTTCGACTCGCACACGCTGTCGTAGAGTGAAGAGTTTATACCAAAGAGTGAAATGATGGATAAGAAAGGTA
Source organism: uncultured Prevotellaceae bacterium (assembly GCA_900313235.1). Taxonomy (GTDB): domain Bacteria; phylum Bacteroidota; class Bacteroidia; order Bacteroidales; family Bacteroidaceae; genus Prevotella. Next base: position 18,479 of record OMQN01000016.1, read on the forward strand.
ACGAAATCCTACTGAAGAATGTGAGCCTGCTCTCCAAACTGACGAAGCAGGAGGTGAGCATGATGCCTGCCACTGAGGCGCCACTGCCCTCGGTGGAGATGGTAAAGCAGATAGTGGCTCTGGTGAAGAACATCATCTTCCCAGACTACTTCAACCAGCGCCAGCCCGACGAGACGCTGCGCTCGTATAACATCGGTGTACACATGCAGGAGCTGCACAGGCTGCTTGTCAAGCAGATAGCTCACGGACTGCAATTCTGTGAGGACTGCGAATGTAACCGCACCAAGCAGCAAGTATATGCTGAAGCCGAACGGCTATCCCTGGAGTTCATCGACACACTGCCCGAACTGAAGCGTGTCTTATACACTGATATCCAGGCGATGTTCGACAACGACCCGGCAGCGCCTAACTATGGTGAGGTCATCTTCTGCTACCCTGTGGTCAACACCATGACACACTACCGCATAGCCCATAGGCTGCATGAGTTGAAGGTGCCCGTCATTCCGCGTATCATCACGGAGCAGGCACACTCGAAGACGGGTATCGACATCCATCCGGGAGCCACCATCGGTGAGTACTTTGCCATCGACCACGGCACGGGTGTCGTGATTGGTGAGACGAGCATCATCGGCAACCACGTCACACTGTATCAGGGTGTCACCTTAGGTGCCAAGAGCTTTAAGTATGACGCTGACGGCAACATGCTCAACGTGCCTCGCCATCCCATTATCGAGGACTACGTGACTATCTACTCCAATGCCTCAGTATTGGGACGCATCACCATAGGCCACCACTCTACCATCGGTGGTAACATCTGGCTGACACATAGCGTGCCCCCCAACTCGCGCATCTTGCAGTCGAAAGCTGTCGACGCTTCCTATGAAGGAGGGCTGGGAATATAGGAAATGAATAAAAAAAATGAAGGATTTCTCGTCCTTCATTTTTTTTGTTGTCAGTATGAAATCTATTTGGCAAAGCATCCTGAACTCGTTGCGTGATAGTCGCCATCGGTTCCTCGAGTAGTAGCTGCAGCACTGCCGCGTGTCCAGTAGCCCCAGTTGAACATCTTGTCGTAGTCGAGGCTGAAGTAGGTGCGTGTGTCGCTGTAGCCATCGTCCATTTCGCCACTGAAGTGGTAGTCGTCGAGCATGTAGTCGTAGATGATAACATCGGTATAGTCGCGGTCGTAATACTGTATGCGGATGTTGCCACGAACAATCTCCCACTTGAAATCACAGTACCAGTAGTCTGACGGACGGCGTGCGTCGTAGTCAACCTCATAGCCCCAGCCACCATAGGCATTCTCACGCTCGAAATAGAAAGCGGTGCGGTAGTTAGTGCCAGTCAGGCCCCAGCGGTCGTAATAGTAGTTGTCGATATACCCTGTCCAGGTACCTTCGAGGGTGCGTGCCTCCATGCGATCTTCGAAGTCAGCGTCACAGCTGGTCATCGTCATCATGGTTATCATTGCCATTGCGAGGAGAGTATAAATCTTTTTCATAGCCGTATATTTTAAAGTGTTCGACATTATTGTTTTCTGTACTGCAAAGGTAGGACAAATAACGGTGCCAAGCAAAGTAAAAATCCTATTTGTAGGTAGGGAAATACCTAAAAGAGGATAGGGAAACGGTTTTTTTACGCAAAAAAGGCATTTTTTTAGCCAAAAAGTATTGCCGTTTCAAAAATTATCCGTATCTTTACCACATCAAAACACGAAGATACGATTTCTTTTCCATTATTAATACTAACATTGATAGAAAGAAGCGGCACGGTTGTGAAACCATTGCCGCTTCATTTTTGTTAGTGCGTTACTGTGGAGTGAATACCACTCACTCCACATTCTTCTTACCAAATTCCGGGTCGACCTTGATAAAAGCAGTCACTGCAAACGTAATCAGGCAGAGGAACATGACGATGATAAAGAACGTGCGGTAGCCCAGCATGTCTTTCATCCATCCAGACACCATGCCAGGCAGCATCAAGCCCAGATAAGAGATGGCGGTGCAGAAGGCATAGTGAGACGTCTGGAAACTGCCCTTCGCGAAGTAGAGCATATAGAGCGTCAGTGCCGTAAAGCCCAGCCCATAGCCAAACTGCTCGATGAAGATGCAAGAACTGATGAGTATCAGGTTGTCGGGCAAGGCATAGCTCATATAGACATAGACGATATCGGGCAGCGTGATAGCACACACCATAGGCCACAGCCAGCGCTTGAAACCATCGCGTCCTGCCAACAGTCCGCCGAGGATGCCACCAAGCGTCAGTCCTATCACGCCAATGGTGCCACTGGCCAGTCCGAACTCCTGAGGCGACAGTCCCAGACCGCCTGAGGAATGAGGACGCATGAGGAACGTCACACTCATCTTACCCAGCAAAGCCTCTGGGAAACGGTAGAACAGCAGGAAGAGCATGGCAAAGAGCATTTCACGGGGCGGCAGCTTCTGGAAGAAGGTGCGGAAAGCAGTCATAATACCTGTTGCCACCTCGCGGGCATTGGTGCCATGGCGCTGGTCGGCCTTAGAACGGGGCATGATATAGGCATGGTAGAGCCAGATGGCCAGGAAGAGTGCTGCCAGTCCGTAGAATACGAGACTCCACGTAAAGGCTTTCTGATTGCGGAATACCAGCTGCAGCATGCCTGCCACGGGGATGAGTACACCATTGCCGAAGATAACTGCCAAGCGATAGAACGTGTTGCGGATGCCCACAAACCACACCTGCTGGTGGTCGTCGAGTTCGAGCATGTAGTAACCGTCTGCTGCGATGTCGTGGGTAGCACTGCTGAAGGCCATGAGGAAGAAGAAGCACATGGTGCCCTGAAACCAGAACGGCGTATTCAGCGTGAAGGCTACACCCGCCAATGACGATGCCAGCAACATCTGCATGGTAAGCACCCACCAGCGCTTGGTCTTATAGAGGTCGACAAAAGGGCTCCACAGTGGCTTCACCACCCACGGCAGTCCCAGCCAACCAGTATAGAGGGCGATGTCGGTGTCGCTCATGCCCAGCTGCATATACATCACTACTGCCACCGTCATCACGACCACGTTGGGCAGTCCTTCTCCAATATATAAGGTGGGAATCCACCACCAGGGATTTCTTTGTTGTATCTGTTCCATAATCAATAGATTTTCTTGATTTCTGCGTTGCGATAGTAATGCAACAGTATCTCATCGTAGCGATAGCCCTGCTGTCCCATCACGGCAGCACCTATCTGACAGAGACCGACACCATGGCCCCAACCCTTACCATGCAGGCGGAAGCCTTTCTCCGTTTTCTCCACGTCGAAGGCTGAACTGTAGAGGTGGCTCTCGCTGAGGGCTCGGCGAATCTCCAGTTCCTTGCCGATGGTGAAGGTTTTCTTGGTACCCACTATCTTGAGTTTCCAGATGCGACCACTCTTGCCACGCTCCAAGGGGATGAGGTCGGTAATGGTGCCGAAGTCGTCCTTGAGTTTCTCGTTGATGAGATCTGAAATCTCATCCGCTGTATATTCCACCGTCCAGCGGTAGAAGTCGTTGGTCTCCTGGTCGTAGTCGTTGAGGACCTGTGAGAGGACTGCCTTGTCATTGGTATTGCAGAAGGGGTCCTTCACACTGATGAGGTACGGCTTGGGGGTGTCTTCCCAACAATACTGGAACTCCTCGGTGACACCGCCACAGCACTTCGAGAAGCGGGCATCGCAGATGTCATCGCCATAGCACAGTATCTGTCCGCGGGTAGCTCGCAGCGCCTGCTCCACATTCTTGCTGGTCTGCTTGGTGATGCCTTGATAGCGCTGACAGTGGTCGTCGGCACAGACGTCAAAGATGGTATGGTCTTCACGGTCGTACCAGCGGATGAGTTCGTCGTCTTTCTTGATGAACGAGAAGAATCCATTCTTCTGTTCCTTGTTTTCCTCACGGCGCTTCATCTGAGCCAACAGCCACGAACGGCTTATCACCGCATGCGCTTTGAGCAGTTCCAGACCTGCCGTGGCCTTCATCTCGCTGGAGATGACCGAGGCGAGGTAGCTCTCGACAGGCAATTCGTTGATAGCCGTAATCTTGTCGGCCTCTACCACCAAGCGCAGCGTACCCAGGAACACCTGTGTCTCCTTGCGCTCCCAATGGAAGTTGACACCGATAGTCACGTCATACAGAGAGAACGACGACTGCGACGACTGGGGCGTAAAGGTCAGTGAGCGATACTGGTTGCCATTCCACAGGATGCCACCCTCAGAGAACTCTACCGTCTGTTCACCCTGGATGACCTCACCCTTAGCGACATAGGCACCATTCAGCGAGAAGTGAATCTTCTGAGCACTGACGATACCCACCGTGACATTGGGCTGGCCCTTCATGGTGAGTGGTGAGTGGTGAGTGGTGAGCGGTGACGCCTGCATCTTATCGACAGTGTTCTGCACCTGCTCAGGGGTAATGGTCAACTCTCGATAGATGTCAAGAATCAGTTCCGGCGTCAGACGGCGGAAGTCCTGCTCACGAGGGGTTATGATAAGTCCAGCCATATCCACGGCTCCCGGACTGATGATATACTGTGCGTCGCCCTCTGCAGTATAGCATGCGGGACGGTGCTTACGACGGGGCAGTACCACACTGACCAGTCCACTGCCCGCATTCCATGCGATGACATTCATCATGGGTTCGGTATTGTCGTCAGACGGAGGCAGGCACTTGTATAACTGCTTGAAGAGTTGTTCGCCCAGCTCTGTATCGTGACTCCTGATGACAAAGGCTGCTGCGGGATAGTCGGCCAACAGCCAGATGCCATTGTCCTCATCGTGCTTGATGACCTCCGTCAGGTTACGGCTGAGACGCTGCCAGGAGCGCTGCAAAGGCAGGATGCCACTGCTGACAGCCTGCAGATGAGCATGGTCAGGAGCAGAGGCGCCGCAGTGGGGCCCATTATATAATAAGGTGAGGTCGCTGTTGCGCTGAGCCAACTGTAACAGTTCACCGTACATCGGCAGAATGCGCTGTGAACGGTGACGCAAGGTTGGAATAGTGAAATGGACGGGCAGAATGGGGAAAGGATTGACCAACAGCTCGTAGAGTTCGTCAACGGTGCGGTGCATCTGTTCCTTCGGACGGTTCTTGGCGCACAGGAAGCAGGGGCGGTCGGCAATGGACTTTGCATCAATCTTTGCACCAGTCGACATGATGCGAGCTGGATTCCACTGCGCCATCATCGTCAGCGTATCACCCATCAGTTCACGGGTCTCCACATGTTCCAAGTCACGATAGCGCTGGCGCACATCCTCCCAAATCTGTAGCTGACGGTTGAAGAAACGCATCAGCGCCGACTCACTCAACACATCGCCAGCACCTTGATTCATCTGCTGACGGGCGTGTAGCTCCATGGTGCGCAGACGATCCTTGTAGAGGTTGTTGGCGTTGACCTTCTCTACTGACAGGGCAGCATCCGAGTTACCACCCCAGCGGCGGCAGAGGTAGAGCTCTGAGAAGATGCGGCCGATGCGATAGCGACGAGAGAACATCAAGCCCAGGGCATAGTCCTCGCCATAGGAGGTGTTGGGAAACTGCACCTGACGCAGCAGGGGGGTAAAGAAGGCGCGGGGCGCTCCCAAACCATTGATACGCAGCGCATTATTCGGACCGTTCTCGTCTGTCCACTCCTTGTGGTCGATGAGTCCAGGAGGCAGCGTGTTCAGGTCAAAGTCACACATACGATAGGAACCTATCACCATGGCAGCCTTCTGCTCATAGAAAGCATTGACGACCGTCTGCAGGGTCTTGGGCGACGAATAGAGGTCGTCACTATCCAGCTGAACGGCAAAGCGTCCACAAAAGGAACTGTTGATGGCCTGATTCCAACAGCCGCCAATACCCAGGTCGGTACGCTCAGGAACAATGACGTGCAGCTTACTGTCATATTGCGACAACAAGGCGGACAGAATCTCGGAGGTACCGTCTGTAGAGTGGTTATCGACGACGATGACATTATATTTAAAGGTGGCTTTCTGCGAGAGGGCACTCTCTACGGCATCCTTGATGGTCTTCTCTCTGTTGAAGACGGGAATAACCACAGAAGCCTCCACCTCAAACTCCTGTTCTGCGAAGTCTACCTCGTTATAAAGACTGGTGTCTACCAGCGCATTGATGGTCTTCAGATGAGCAGTACAAGCCTGTTCCATCTCTATCTGCACCTCACGATTGCGCGGGTTGACATAGTCAAACTGTTTCTCACCTGAGGCACGGAGGTCGCGTTCTTCTTCGGTATAGAGATACTCGTTCAGGTGTAACAGACGACCCTCGCGACTCAGGAAGAGGCGCAGGTCATACAGGGCGGCATACTGATAGTCGTGGTCGTGCTCACCAGCTACATACTGATGGAGCAGAGACGTGCGCACCAGCCACACGCTGCCAAAGTCAAAGTCGTCGCGCAACGCACCCTCCTGATAATCTATTACTGGATGAGCCTTGCGGACACCCTGCTCTACCGTATAACGGTCGCTATAAACCATAGCAGCCTCGGTATCGCCAGCCACCAGCATCATACGCTCCAGTGCCGACTCGCCCAGTTGGAGGGCAAAAGGTTTCAGACAGAGCAAGGCATAGGCCGCTACGGCATGTTCAGCGACCAGACTCACGAAGCGGCTGTCTGACAGGGAGTCTGTCACCAGCAGCGTGCAGTCCTTGGGAGCCGTAACCTGCGATGCCAGCTCTTCGTTAACCAATAGGAAGATATGCCTGACAATCCTGCTACGGCGCAACTGTTCTACTACAGGCATGACGTCATCCAGGGCTTGACAGGCTATGAAGCAATCTGTTTTCTGTTTCATGAATTCTGATTGTTTTACGTTTATTGGTGTGCAAAGATACATATTTTAATCAAGAATTAAGCGTTAAGCGTTAAGAAATTGTTATTTTCATGCATTAAATCGCAAATTATTCGTAACTTTGCACCCATGATACCACAAAAGAAACGACTTTTGGGGATGACACCGACAGAGTTGAAAGCTCTTGTCGTGGGTCTTGGCATGCCTGCTTTCACTGCAAAGCAGGTTGCTCAGTGGTTGTATGTGAAGCATGTGAAGAGCATCGACGAGATGACGAATCTGTCGAAACAGAATAGGGAACTACTGTCTGAGCACTTTGAGGTTGGCGCCATGGCACCTATCGACTGTCAGCGCTCCAAGGACTGTACCATCAAGTACCTCTTCCCAGTATTCACAGCCAACAGCCATCTCTTCGTCGAGACGGTCTTTATCCCTGACCACGACCGCGCTACCCTGTGCGTCTCATGTCAGGTAGGCTGCAAGATGAACTGTCTGTTCTGTCAGACGGGTAAGCAGGGATGGCAAGGCAACCTGACCGCTGCCGACATCCTGAACCAGATATATGCATTGCCAGAGGTAGACCAGCTGACGAATATCGTCTTCATGGGACAAGGAGAACCAATGGACAACCTCGATGCCGTACTGCACGTCACCGAGATAATGACCGCCGATTGGGGGTGGCAGTGGAGCCCGAAGCGCATCACCGTCAGCAGCGTAGGTGTCAAGGGCAAGCTCAAGCGGTTCCTTGACGAGAGTCCCTGTCACGTAGCCATCTCCATGCACTCCCCACTCCACGAACAACGCCTGCAATTGATGCCTGCCGAGAAGGCGATGCCTCTGGAAGAGACGATAGCACTGCTCAAACAGTACGACTTCACACACCAGCGTCGCTGTTCGTTTGAGTACATCTGTTTTGGCGGCCTCAACGACTCGCCGCTCTATGGTCGCGAGATAGTACGACTGCTGGAGGGATTGGAGTGTCGCGTCAACCTGATTCGCTTCCACGAGATACCGAACGTCGACCTGCCGTCATCCGACGAGAAGCGCATGGAAGCACTGCGTGACTATCTGACAGCTCACGGCATAACAACGACCATCCGTGCCTCGCGTGGCCAGGATATCTTTGCGGCCTGTGGTCTGCTGTCAACAGCCAAACAACTGGAAACATTGAAATAACAGTATAACGAAATACCTTCAAAAACAATATGGAAGAAAAGAAAATTCGCGTGGCTATCACGCAAGGAGATACCAACGGTGTCGGCTACGAGGTGATACTGAAGGTCTTTGAAGACCCTGCCATCCTCGAACTTTGCACACCAATCATCTATGGCTCAGCCAAGATTGCGGCCTACCATAAGAAGGCACTCAATCTGGAGACCAACTTCACCACCATCAGCAAAGCTGAAGAGGCGCGTGACGGACGTGTCAACCTGTTGGTATGTCACGACAACGAAATCAAAATTGAATTCGGACAACCCTCAGAAGAGGCTGGTCAGGCAGCGCTCTGTGCTTTGGATCGCGCCATGACGGACTATCGCAGCGGACTCTACGACGTGCTGGTGACAGCACCCATCAACAAGGCTACCATCCAGAGCCCTGGCTTCAAATTTCCAGGTCATACCGAGTATATTGAAACCAGCGTGGGAGATGGAAAAAAGGCACTGATGATACTGATGAACGATGTGCTACGTGTAGCACTCGTCACGACCCACCTGCCCATCAAGGACATTGCCAAGTCCATCAGCAAGGAGGCAATCATTGAGAAAGCCACCATTTTCCACCAGTCACTGCGTCGCGACTTCCGCATCTCTTGTCCACGCATCGCCGTATTGTCGCTCAACCCACATGCTGGCGACGAAGGTCTGCTGGGCGCTGAAGAGAAAGACATCATCACGCCTGCCATCGAACAGTTGGCAGAGAACGGCATCCAGGCTTTTGGTCCCTATGCTGCTGACGGTTTCTTCGGATCAGGCAACTTCAACTACTTCGATGGCGTGCTGGCCATGTATCACGACCAGGGCCTGACTCCTTTCAAGACCATTGCCCTGGACAACGGCGTCAACTTCACCGCTGGTCTGCCCATTGTACGCACTTCGCCAGACCATGGTACTGCCTACGACATCGCCGGACAAGGCAAGGCCGACGAGAACTCGCTGCGACAGGCTATCTATACCGCTATAGACATCTGGCGTAACCGTCAGAACTATGACGAACCACTGCAGAACCCACTACCCAAGCTGTTCCACGAGAAGCGTGAGGACGGCAACAGGGCACGTTTTGCACAGCCTCGACCCAAGGACATGTTCAAAAAAGAGAAGCCCGCCAAGGCTGAAACGGAGGCAGAAAGTTAATTTTCTGCCAAAGTATGCCATAATGTCAGATTTTCTTTGTAACTTTGCAGCCCGCTAAGCTAAGATAATGAAAACAACTGAGTTACAGAACATCAAACAGCGCTATAACATCGTAGGCAACTGCGAAGCATTAAATCGCGCACTCGACGTCGCTATGCAGGTGGCGCCGACTGACCTCAGTGTACTCATTGTCGGAGAGAGCGGTGTCGGTAAGGAGATTATTCCTCGTGTTATCCACGACAACTCACCCCGCCGTCGCGAGAAGTATTTCGCCATCAACTGCGGTTCTATTCCCGAGGGAACCATAGACTCTGAGCTCTTCGGACATGTGAAGGGCTCGTTTACGGGGGCCATCAATGACTCGCCAGGTTACTTCGGCGTAGCCAACAAAGGAACACTCTTCCTTGACGAGGTGGGCGAACTGCCCATGGCCACACAGGCCCGCCTGTTGCGTGTCCTGGAGAATGGTGAGTACATTCCTGTAGGTGGCACAGAAATTCGCAAGACGGACGTACGTATCGTTGCTGCCACCAATGTCAACATCCAGCAGGCCATCAGCGAGGGACGCTTCCGCGAAGACCTCTACTACCGTCTGAATCAGGTTCCCGTACAGATGCCGCCTCTGCGAGAGCGCGGTGAAGACATCATCCTGCTATTCCGTCTCTTTGCCATGCAGATGGCCGAGAAATACCGCATGGACAAGGTGGTGCTGACTGACGAGGCTAAGCTGTTGCTGATGCGTTACAAGTGGCCAGGAAATGTGCGCCAACTGAAGAACATTACTGAGCAAATCAGCATCCTCAGCACAGAACGACAGATTACGCCAGAAATCCTGGCTCGCTTTATTCCACAGGACCAGGAGAGTACACAGTTGGCTACTATCCACTCAGAAGGCGAACACTCGTTTGAAAATGAGCGTGAGATACTCTATAAGATTCTCTTCGAACTGCGTAGCAATGTCAACGACATGCGCCGTGAGATGAGTACGCTGAAGAAGCAGATGGAAGATGTGCAGGTCAGCAAGCCTGCTCAGCAGCCCCAGTTCCCCAATACCCAACTGGCACCCATCCATCCTTCAACCTATGATGCCCGTCTTTCGACACTCAACTCTGCCGAGGATGCAGTTGCCGAAGAGTATGTAGAACCGGAGATGGAGAGTCTGAACCTCAGCGACCTGGGACGTCAGATGTTAGAGAAAGCATTAGAACGCAATGGGGGCAATCGCAAGAAGGCTGCCTTAGAGCTAGGCATCAGTGACCGCACCCTTTATCGTAGACTGAAACAATATGGACTGGACAAGTAAGAAGACATATAGGCTGTTGGCTGTTAGCTGTTGGCTGTTGGCTGTCAGCGCCTGTTCCGTGAGCTATAAGTTCAACGGAGCCAGCATTGACTATACAAAGACTAAGACCATTCAGATTGCCGACTTCCCGCTGCGTTCAAGCTATGTCTGGGGCCCCATGGAACCCATGTTCAACAACCAATTGAGAGACCAGTTCTCCTCACATACCCGTCTGACACAGGTAAAGCGCAATGGCGACCTGAAGATCGAGGGCGAAATCACGCAATACCAGCAACGCAACAAGTCCGTAAGTGCTGAGGGCTATTCAGCTCAGACAGAACTGTCGATGACCGTCAACGTGCGTTTCACCAATAATACCAACCACTCGCAAGACTTTGAGCGCAGTTTCACTGCTACACAGAGCTATGAGACAACCCACACGCTCAACGAGGTGCAGGAAGAACTTGTCACCCAGATGTGTAAAGACATCTGCGACCAGATATTCAATGCCACTGTTGCCAACTGGTAAAAAAAAGAAAAGTAAGTCTTAAGTGTTAAGATATGGAAATAACGGAGCTCATCAACCACCCTGAACGACTCGACCGCGACACGCTGTACGAGCTACGTTCCATGCTGGCCTTGGACCCGTATTACCAGACTGCACGTCTGCTCATGCTGCAGAACCTCTATCTGCTCCATGATGCAGCCTTCGACGAGGAACTACGTCGGGCAGCACTCTACGTCACCGACCGCAAGACCATCTTCAATATGATTGAGGCCGCTCATTACCAGTTGCGCAAGCAGCCTACGGCTGACAGCCAGAAGCCTAAAGCCAACAGCCGTACCATCGACCTCATCGACACATTCCTCGACTCCATACCGGAAGACGAGGAGCCTAAAGACAAGAAACGGCGCCCTACCCCAGCCGATGCAGCCATCGACTACGTGGCCTATCTGCTTGAAACAGAGAATGACACCACAAGCGAGGATGCTCCACAGCTGAAGGGACACGACCTGATAGACACCTTCCTGCAACAAGAACAGGGACGTATCATGCTCGAGTTACCACAAGAGGAACATGACGACAGTCAACAAGACGACAGCGACGATACCGACGAGGAATACTTCACAGAGACGTTGGCCCGTATCTACATCAAACAGGGTCGCTATCAGAAAGCCCTCGATATAATTACTCGTCTCAGCGGCAAGTACCCACATAAAAATGCCTACTTTGCTGACCAAATCAGGTTCCTGGAGAAGTTGATTATCAACAACAAAACAAGATCAAGCAATTAAACAACAAAAAACAAATATTTAAACAATTAAAAATTATGTACCCATTATTCGTAATTCTTATCGTGATTGCAGCCATACTGATGATTGGTATTGTGCTGATTCAAGAGTCAAAGGGTGGCGGTCTGTCGTCAAGCTTTGCAGGTTATAACCAAGTAGCCGGTGTCCGCAAGACTACCGACTTCATCGAGAAGGCAACATGGACACTGGCCGCTGCTATGGTAGCTATCAGCATCATTTGCGCATGGGTAGCCCCCACCGCCAGCACTGATTCTTCTGTGATGGAAGGTATCGAGAACCCCGTTACCAATCCTAACAATCTGCCAGGCTTTGGCGCTAGTCAGACCAAGGATGCTGCCGCTCCTGCTGCAGAAGCTCCTGCTGCTGAGACTCCCGCAGCTCCCGAAAAGCCTGCAAATTAAAGTTTTTCTTAAAAAAGTACGGGAATAATTTGGCCAATCCAAATTTTTCCCGTACCTTTGCACCCGCAAAAGCAACATGGTGCCCGTAGTTCAGTTGGTTAGAGCGTCAGATTGTGGTTCTGAATGTCGACGGTTCGAGTCCGTCCGGGCACCCTTCAGAAAAGTCCTGTAGATCAAAGTTTTACAGGGCTTTTTCTTTTTCATCATCTCAAATTTGATACTGATTTGATACTGCTAGACAGCTCCTCCTTCGATTTCTGCGCTATTTCTGCCATATTTTCTCCTTTAAAAACTTCTTTTCCCTTAAAGTCCATAACAAGCCTTAAGGGAAAAGAATATTATTAAGCGTTGACAAGTTGAAATTGTCATATAGATGTCAATTTGTCCACTCCGTTGTCGTTTGCATAAGCAGGAGCACTTACTTCAAAAGCTGCCACTCACCTTTAATTTTCGAATGTTCTGGATTTATATATCCGAGTTCCTTAAGATCGTTTATAGCCCTAAGAATAGTGCTTTCGCTTACGCCTAAGTTATCCTGAAGCCATGAATATTTAGCTTTACGATTTATCTTAAGGGCTTCATAAACATTCTTTACTATCATTGAAGGGAATTCATTTTCCGTCAAAAATGACGGTTTCTGAACTTTTCCTTCATCATTTTCCGTCATATTTGACGGTTTTTGATCAAAAATGGTCAAATCTGACCTTTTTTGTGACCGTTTTTCTTCTCCCTCAATTAAAAGACCATTAGCAATAGCCGCATTCATGGCCCTCTCTCCACGAGGTGATTTACTCTCCGTCACCATAACAGCCGTTTGATAACTGAAGTCATAAACAGCCTCACCATTCTCATTAGCCTTCAAATCTTTCTGCACCCTCAGCACGCCACGACTGTGACGATTAACGAAGCCCAAGACCTTCATAGCCTCTGCCACTACGATATTCCGATAATCATTCACCTTGGGGAAATTTGCCTCATTGGCACGTCCATACAAGCCACCATGATTCATTATCTCAATGCGGTCATCATACTGATAGAACTGAATCGGTCCATTGCTCGTATAATCACGATGGCAGATTGCATTCATCAGAAGTTCACGAGTAGCCCAGTCAGGATAATCCACGAATATATCTTCACGTGTCGAACTTACAGGTATGGGGCGACGATTGGCAATAGTAGTATCAACAAAAGTCTCCAGTTCCTTTAAGGTCGTACACAGATTCGCCTTGAACTCATGTTCCATCAATATATCCCCTGTTCGGTCTCTCCCTGCAAACCGAACGTACTGAATGTATGCGCCTGGAATAAACCTACGAAGATTCTTAGCGAAGAACAACATACCCGCATTAGTCGGACAATCGTAACGAGTATCATAGAATCCAAACGAACTCAATTGCACCTTAATGCTTCGTCCCTCCTTGCGGTCTTCCTCTATCTCATCATCAGACATTGCGTTGGGCAGATAATAGTGTTTGAACAGCTGCAAATCCAAATCGTCCATTGTCGCATTCAGACAGGGAGACGAGTCAAACGAAGTCACATTTGCCCTACGTTTCTCCATCAGAATATGCTCATCGTTCTCATTGGCGACACCCTTACGAGGCCCAATTCTAACCCAAATACGCCCTTTATACCTGACAGGAGGAAAAATGGACGGTTCTACTCTCACCATCACGATATCTCCTTCTTCCATTGACACCTTTTCAACCATCATTGATGGCTGTGGCTGAATATTTCCATCTGTGCGTATTGCCGCCACATTCTTCAGCAGCTCATCTGTCACATCCAGCCCTTTCACTTTACCATCGTCCATAACACCCAAGAACAAATAGCCAGGCTGTCGATGGTCAGGAAGATCATTAGCGAATGCACAGATTGCCTGTCCAAACTTATCTGTGTTCGTGGTTGAAATAGTTCTTTCAACCCGATCACTCTCTAAATCATTGAGCAATGCTCTTATCTCGTCTTTTGTCATATCTT